>NZ_JBFTSN010000080.1:0-21125 GCF_056400045.1 Paenibacillus sp. 01L418 | reverse complement strand
ATAATACTTTGGTCAAAATTTTTAAAATAACAACTCTTTATGATGAGGCTGCCTGCACGGAGCAGCAGCCTCATCATTCAGGAAAATTCTATTATCATAGCCCTTGGAGGAAGATGGTTATCAAGCGATTTCTACTCATTACGCTGTTACTTTAAAGCCGCAGGTAATTTCACTGCGACTAACCTGTCTGGCGTCTGTATGATAAGGAATCCATCCTCTTTAAGGATTTGTTCATATTTACGCGCACCAGTTTTCACCCGAAACAGCGGTTTGCTAGTATCAAAATCAAGCGCGTGCATGATGCCATCGGTTTGGGCAAGATAGACTCCTTTACCATAGACCACCGTCAATGCGGATGGGTTGTCTCCAGTCCAGCTGAGGTCTTGTCCGTTAATTGTTTTCATGCTTGTGAGTAAACCATTCTGTGATTTGCCGAATAAAATGCGACCACGGTGAACTTTACTAAGAGGGTAAACTTCTCGATCATAAATGGGCTCACTGTAGGACTTTAGAGGTTTGCCTTCCGGTTTATAATTTTTGAAATCATATACCTCTATAATGCCATTATGATGAATATAAAAATCATTTCCATCAAAGTAGGTCGATATACGAGTCTCATATTTATCGCCCGAACCTTCGGCTATGCTCCAGCGATAAACACGGCTTCCTTTTATTTCACCCGTCTTTACATTGATAACGGATATTGTAATGCTGCGCTCAGGACTTTCATCTATCGGTTGACTATTATATTTAATAGAGTATGCAAGTCCGCCTTCAATCTTAATCGGAACGTTTTGATCTATTATCCCCCAAAGCTTTTTCCCTGTTTTCTTATCGATGGCATTAAGTTGATTATAGGTGTTTGATTCTCCATTTATTGTAAAAACACGCAATGCGACTTCTCCCGCATCCAGAAGTCCTGAATATCCGTATTCTGCAAGGGGCTCGCTATTTACCCAGAGCTGCTTTCCCGTCTTCAAGTGGACTGCAACGATATAATTGCTTAACAAGTAATACACTGTATCGCCGAAAACCTCGATCGCGTTTGGTTTCTCAATCTGGACGCTCGATGTCCATAGCTTCTTCCCGTTTGAAGCAGAAAGAGCATAAAGTCTCCCGTTATTCAAAACCCCGAATATATTTCCCCCATGATACACAAAGGTGGGTTGTACATCATCTTCAAAAGTCCATAAGATCTCGCCTGTCTGAGCGTTCAAAGCGATTAACTTTCTGTCTCTTAATGTGAAAACCTTGCCCTCACCTGCTACTGTAGAGTTAGTAGTTAAATAGTCGTCCCAATTATCGACCTTTACGGACCAAGCTTGCTGGACAATCGGTGACTGAATCCCAGGGTTTCCTATACCGAAGGATATTACAGGAGTCTCGGCATACACTTTATTCATTCCAATAGGGTCTGACGTTTGCCCGATCTGAATGGTTGTGAGCAAGATAGAAGCTGCAAGCAATGATCGAAATATTAATTTTCTTATCATGGATGAACCTCCTATTACTTTGATAAAAAATAACAGCCATGAGTACGGATCATTGCTGAACGGTGCTCATGACTATCGACTTGTCTGCTGCTTGCTATGGGCTGATGATACCTTTGGCCCGAGCGTCTTTCAGCCACTGCGGGTATTCATTGAATAGTCGATCATACAGATCTTCATCACTTACTTGGTCCAAATCATCCAGTGCAAAAAAATCGGCGTTATCGAGTACTCGTCCCCTCAAATCATCGAGCTTGCGCAGCACGCCGAAGTCGGCATTACCGAGGCCGACAAATTGCCAAAATATATTTTGACCGGAACTATCAATAAGAAGCTTCGAAATTTTCTTCGTTTCATAGATGCCGCCATCGCTGAAGAAGACAATGTAGGTTGGCATTTTTGAAGGCTCTTCTTGTGTATACTTCTTGATTATATCGGCCATAACAAGAGGTTCATTATTACCAGCGCCGAGGCCGCCAAATAGGCGAGGGGCCGGATATGTATTTTTAACGTAATTTTCGTATTCATTTTCGTTTACGCTCTTCATTCGTTGACTCTTCGAGGCAAAGAACCAGACATCCATCATGCCATCGTCATCCATGCTTGCAGCTACTGCAAGTACCCGCTCAAATGCGCGCTGCACCACGCCTTTTTCGTAGAGAGCATACATGGAGCCGGAGGCATCGAATATAACAGCTACGCGTGCTTTTTGCTGATCGATATTTTTTTTGCGAAGCGATATGGCCACCTTTTGCTTCAACAAATCAATTTTGTTCAAATTAATTTTAGATGGCGCATCACTTGCCGAGGAACTCGCTGCGCCTGAGCGTGCAGCTTTGATTTCGGATACAGCTTTGGAGCGTGCCTGATCGGCTTGAATCGTCGGAACTGCTGGCGATGGGGGACTGCTTGTATCTTCTTCCTCAGCAACGTTTACGCCATGAGCTTCTGCGAGCGGTTTCAAACCACCRTGGAAACCTTTGCCAACCGCACGAAGCTTAAAGCCGCTTGAATGCAGGTACAGCTCGGCGAGCACTAGTGAGGTTTCAGCATTTCCTTCTGTTATTTCATATACAACTTTTTTCACCGAGGTTTCGGCAGTGATTTGACATCCCTTTACATCTGCGAACGTTCCCGGTCCATCAAGGGTGATCGCAAATACGCATTTTTGAACCTTCGATGACTGGAGGGCTGTAAGATTAATGATAAATTCACTATTCCATTTGTCTTGTGGAGTGAATTGCACGATGCGCCCGGGATCCGCAGGCTGGTTATAAAATACGAAATAATCATCGGATGAAACTTTACCGTCAGAGCCTACCATAAAGCAGCTGACATCGAGATCTGCTGGCGAATGCTTGCAGGAAATGGAAACCTTCACCGTGGCCGCCTCGCCAAGTGGAGCATTAGCGCCTGTTATTAATTTAATCGTAGAAGTACTCATACGTTCACTCTCCTTGTCTCGTACTGAGAATGTGAGGGATAACCTGCATATTATGGAAACCTTACACTGTAATGGTTGAATTATATCATAGGTTTGAATAGAGAACTATTTTAATAGATAGGTGTAATTTAATAGATTATCCATGCTTAACAATCAATCTGCTTAGCTTGGTTTGGTGTCCGGTGAGAATGGGTTTGGTTGTTGGAATTTAAAATGTTGATTCTATGTGCTTCCAAGCTTTGCTCATTCTTTCTATCCCGACTGTTAAATCATCGTCAGTGAGGTGGGAAAAGCCGAGGCTTATACCAATCCGATTACGGTTCATTCGATCTTTCACCCACTCGACGCCTGCTTCCCTGCAAGCCTTCTCAAAAGCATCATAATCCTCTTGTGCTCCTGTCCACCAACCGAAAATATGCAAACCTGCATCTCCCTCAACCCAGCGAATCGGAATGGTCAATCGTTTCAACGCGTCGCGCAAAAGAGTGAATTTGTGGCTGTATATTCGCTTCATTCGTCTCAAATGCCGTTCATACAGCCCGCTATTCATGAACGAGGCGAGTGCCCGCTGCTCAAGAATTGCGCTTGGATGCGGCTCATATAACGCCTTTGCTCTAGCAAAGGGCACGACTAAAACTCTCGGCAGAACAACAAAACCAAGCCTTATATCCGTCATCATCGTTTTGGAAAATGTTCCTGTGTATATGACGAGATCAGCTGAAGTTTCCAAACTTTTGAGCGTCTCAATCGGTTTGCCTCGGTGGCGGAATTCACTGTCATATTCATCCTCGACGATAAATGCACTCTGATCAGCGGCCCATTGGAGCAGCTGCTGCCTTCGCTCCATGTTCAACACAGCCCCCGTTGGGTATTGGCGATTCGGTGTAACAAAAAGCAGCTTGGCATTCCATGGTTGCGGAACTAGTCCTTGATCGTCAACTTCACCTTCAATCAACATTGCTCCTGAAGCAAGCACAGCTTTCCGAATCCCATAATAACCGGGGCTTTCGGCTACGACGGCATCCCCAGAGCCTGCTAAAAGCTGTGTCAACAAGGCAATTGCTTGCATCGATCCGTTTACGATCRCAATTTGCTCCGAATTAGCAACAATACCCCGATAGCGCTGAAGATGCTTAGCGATGGCTTCGCGCAAAGTTTCCACACCAAGCGGCTTGTGTGCATCGATATTAGCTTTTTCTGTCATTTTCCTTGTTTCATCATACAGGCACCGATTCCAGTCTTCCTTCGAAAACGAGCTCATGTCGGTTATTCCCAGTTGAAAGGATATTTTCTCGGAACATTTTGATTGATCTGAACCATCATTTACTAATGTCTGATGGCTATCCGTCCCATCAATGTGGGTATCTGTTTCCCTGACATGAACTGCCATGCCTGCAATCCGCTCACCCCATTCAGACAATTGTATTTCTCTCTTGGCAAAAGGGAGCAAAGAAAGGTTCGTTGTCTGATAACTAACGTATGTTCCGCTGCCGGTCAAGGGAGCCACATACCCTTCAGCTGCGAGTGCTTCAAGTACATTCGAAACTGTACCGCGTGAAAATCCATACATCCTCGCTAGTTCCCGGCTTGAAGGAAGTTTATCCCCATGGACAAGCTTGCCTTCCATCAAAGCATCCCGCAGCGCATGGTACAACATCTCATATTTGGTGGTGTAACGTTCCTTATACGGCTCTAAAGCTAAATAAATAGTCATGTTTGCTTACCTGCCGTTTCTAAAGTGGTCTAATGAAATTTATCGAAAATGGATCTATTACTAATCCGATATGCATCATATAATGACAACAATCTCACATTTCAAGTAAACAAGCAATACGGAATCCATACCATAACAGAGATACTATTCTTATATAAAATCGGAGGTCACGGTAATGAATACAGAAAAAAACACATTGCAAGGCACGCGCGCAAAGCTGACCTTGTTGGAGGAGCATCATGCTGGCATGCTGCTGGAAGCGGCAAAGGACACACCGATTTGGGGTGTGTCTTTGAAAGGGATTTCTTCGTTAGCTGATGCCGAGCAGTATATTGGGCAAGCCAAAAAAGAAGAGGCGGCGGGAACCTGCATTCCTTTTGTTATATGGGATCAGGTACAGAATAAAATCGTTGGGAGTACCCGATTTTTCGATATTTCAGCAGAGCATCGCGGTTTGGAAATCGGCTACACCTGGATGAACCCCAGCGTTTGGCGGACAAGGGTGAATACCGAATGCAAATATTTGCTGCTGCGCGAAGCATTCGACAATCACARCATGATCAGAGTACAGCTTAAAGCGGATCTTCGTAATACGAGGTCACAGGCAGCTATTGAGCGCATCGGTGGCATTCGAGAAGGGGTGCTGCGCAACCATCGCGTGTTAAGTGACGGCTATATTCGCGATACAGTAATGTACAGCATTACGAATCAGGAATGGCGGTCGGTTAAGGCAAGGCTGGAGTCTTATCTCTCTAAATAAGAATGGAGTTAGACCTTTTCATTTGTAGATAATGAATAATTTCTTGACAGCTCACCTCGAGTCGGTATACATTTGTATACATAAACCGTTTGTATACAAATGTATACAACTTGAGGGGGAGTAACAATGCGCGAGGGAAGACACGGACACATAGGGCATCACGAACACAGAGGACACAGAGATCGGGGACATGAACACGACGGTAGAAGACATGAGCGTACTTCAAGCGCTCAAACCTTTCGCCGAGGCAGAGCGATTGCATTCCTGGAGAGACTTCAAACGAAGCGCTCAACTTTACTGCATCAACTGAATCAGCCAGAATACGACGCCATCAAACTAGTTATAAGTGGTGAATTAAAAGCTACAGATGCAATTATTCAGGAGTTTATCCAGTCGTTTGAGCTTCGCGAAGCAGCTCCTGAAAGCGACAATAACAATATTGGAGAAGATGAGAAAAATGACAGTAACTGAAGCAATAAGAACCCGCAGAAGTATTAAATCATTCAGCCCTCAGCCTATTTCCGAAAGTGATTTGATTTCTTGGCTAGAGACTGCCAGCTATGCGCCAAACCATCGCTTTAACGAGCCTTGGGAGCTCCTGTTTATTGGACCAGAAACAAGAACTAAATTAAATCATAAAACGGACTTTGGCAAAGCGCCTGTCGTTATTGGAGTATTGTCTAAACCAGGTTCGACTTCATTTGAACGCGACGAGAATGTTATGGCTGTCTCTTGTTTTGTACAGAACTTCTTATTAGCCGCTCATGAAGCTGGTGTTGGTGTGTATTGGGCTTCTCTGGGGGCTTTGGCTCATAACCGCACCATTTTAGATGTGCCGGAAGATTACGATGTTATTGGTGTATTGGGAATTGGTTATCCAGCAGAAGTTCCAAATGCTAAGCCAAGAACATCAATTGCTTCCAAGATTACGTATCTCTCTTAAAAATATACCTCTCTACAGTATTGCTTGTCTGTGGGGAGTTTTTTTGTCATTAGTGAATGATCTAAAGCAAGAAATATTCACTTTGACTAACCAATTCGTAACGTTATATTTAAAGCAATTCCACAAATTGAATTTCAAACAACAAATAATTAATATATAAAGGTTGTGATTCCATGCTAACACCAGTCACCCTTCGAGGGAATCTAGTCCATCTCGAACCAATGACAATGGACCACGTCGATGATCTCTGCTCCGCAGCCTCGGAAGATCGGTCACTTTATACGTATACGAATGTGCCAAATGGGCGGGTGGATACCGAACGATACATAGAGAGTGCATTAATGTCCTACGAGAAAGGCCGTGCAGTGCCATTTGTGGTCCGTCATATTGAAACAGGGCGTATTGTAGGAACTACAAGATTTCTGGATTTAGAAGTTTTCTCATGGCCGCCTCCATGGCCTCCAGGGGTTGCGAGTGGACCATCGCCTTCGGATGAGAAACCGCCAACCGTGGCCGAAATCGGCAGCACTTGGTATGCAGCATCAGTAATTCGTTCAGGAGTTAATACACAATCTAAGCTTCTTCTGCTTACCCATGCGTTTGAAACGTGGAAGGCGACTAGAATTTCGCTCAAAACAGATGCTCGCAATTTACGTTCTCGTTCAGCGATATTACGGCTTGGTGCTGCTTTTGAAGGTATTCGAAGGGCACATGTCCCTGCAAGTGATGGGGGTATTAGAGATACAGCTTATTATTCGATACTTGCCGAGGAATGGCCAGGGGTGCGAGGCAATCTTCACGAACGTCTTCAAAGAGGCCCAAATCGTTAGGGACTTGTACCAATTATATTCAATTGAAAAGTGATTTTTTATAATATAACCTCTCTAGCGTGAAGATACACGGTGTAGAGGTTTTTTGTGTTTTTGTAGTCAATAGCGTTGAACAAAAAGAGTGAGCTCATTTGTTGAGAAAATTTGGATTTAATGATACTCTAAATTTAGGCAGTGCCTAATTATTTTAGTTGCTGCCTAATGTGGTGTCGAGGGGTGTTTAACTTGCTTGAATGGATGCTCAGAAAAATGATGGCTGATCGAGGAATATGGACGGGTGCAGCACTGGCTCGCCTGCTGGAGGATAAGGCTAACTATAACCTTTCTGCTCCTTCAATCAGTGCTCTAATTTCAGGGAAACCGAAACAAATGAAGGCTGAAACGTTAGATGCACTTTGTACTGCATTAGAATGTAAACCTAATGATCTATGGGTACATACCCCAACTTTGCAAGTAAAGGAGGCTTAGTTTGTGACTATAAAAGCAATTCTGCCTTTTGGTGATCCTGTTCTTCGAAAGAAAGCTAAGCCAATTGAAAGTATTACTCCGAAAATTTTAAAGCTTTTGGATGATTTGGCTGAAACACTCTACGATTCGAATGATGGGGCTGGTCTAGCTGCTCCTCAAATAGGCATTCTAAGAAGAGTGATTGTTATGGATTGTGGCGATGGGCTAATTGAACTGATTAACCCGGAGATCGTCTATCAAAGCGGTGAACAAGTTGGCTCTGAAGGGTGTTTATCTCTTCCTGGATATTATGGCATAGTTAAAAGGTCACAACATGTGAAAGTGAAAACGTTAACTAGATCAGGTGAAGAGCTCGTTATTGAAGCAGAGGGTTTTCTGGCGAGATGCATACAACATGAGGTGGACCACTTAAATGGTGCGCTTTATATAGATCTTATCCAAGAGAATTCTTTTTTTGTAGAGGGGACGAATGAACGGGCAGATCTTATCGAGGCATGCAAGTTATCCTATACGAATTTGTAATAGAGGATTGTTAAAATTCAAAGTTATTTCAACCTAAAACGAGCCACTAGAAGCGATTCTAGGGCTCGTTATTTTTTTGGATATGACCTTCAAGTTGCGGGTTATCGTTAAGACAGGCTATTTGGTATTACAAGTGCTGAATCAGTTGCTTAACGAGCTTCTCCAAGTAAAGCTGGTCAACCTCGTCAAAACGATTAAGCTCAGGGCTATCTATGTCGAGAACGCCGAACAACTCGTCGTTTATAATAATTGGAATAACGATTTCGGATTGGGATGCGGCATCACATGCGATATGTCCCGGAAACTCATGCACATTTCCAACTCTGACAGTCACTCTTTGGCTGGCAGCTTTCCCGCAAACGCCCCGATGTAGAGGAATGCGGACGCAAGCGGGTAATCCTTGAAAAGGTCCTAGGACTAGTTCTTCGCCCCGATACACGTAAAATCCAACCCAATTAATACGATCTAAAAATTGATTAAGCAATGCCGATGCATTGGAAAGGTTGGCAATTACATCAGATTCACCCTCCAGCAAAGCTTGAAGCTGCCGGATGGCCAAATCGTATTTTTGCTCCTTTGATCCTTCGTATTGTTCTGGATGAAACATCGTTCGACTCCTTTATTGTAAATGGGATTAGTTTATCATTTTTTGTTGTACATCACATTTTAGCATACTCCCTAATAAGATTTAAACATTTCGAAATAACAGGCAAATGAAGCAGTGGAAATCAAATGGATTAATTTTCAATGGGAGAACGCATACTAACAAAAAGGAGTGATTTTTATGGAAAATAATAAAGACAATCCGAAAAAAGACTACAAGCCAGACATTACGAATTACGATTATGTTTGGGGCAGTGACCAAGATGAATATGTGAAAAACGACCAACCAGCTGACGAAGCAACAAAGCAAGAAATTGAACTTTCGGAAAAATGATTTAATGGCACGTATATTTAAATCATAAAAGAGGCTGTCCCTAAAGCAATTTTCGAATCATTCAGCCCCACTTATCATGTAATATTTTGGAAAAAAAGAACCTTCAGATTCACTTTCATAGTGGTTTTGAAGGTTCTTTTGCACATACTATGGGATTCACTCACTCAGGTTTACCCTGTTGGGATATCCCCTTTTCTAATTCGGCAAATATGCACTTCTACATTGTTCTTAATTATTTTCTATCCTGCATATTCGCAGGATAGCGGCATCTTTCTCACACTTACGTGTAGCTATACTGTATTCCCTACAATATAAGCGCTTTTAAAGTGCTAAAATGGCAGATCATATAGCAAGTTATTGCATAAATACAACATAAATCTCCAACACAGCTAAACATGGCCGAAGTTCCTGCTATTGTGCAGGATAGCTGGACGTTGATCGCTGAGAATAGTGTTGGAGACTTCTCAAAATAGCATCAAAACAAAGAAAAAGTGTAAGGATATGCGTTGTCGGTAAGACGAATGATTGAACCCGAAAGTATATTCGGGCAAATCAAGAATAACAGGGAATTTAGGCATTTTCTGCTTCGCGGCTTGCCAAAGGTAAGTCTAGAGGTCGGGTGGCTTTCGCTTGCCCACAATCTGATGAAGCAAGCAAAATAGAGCAGAACAGAAAAATAGACGTACAGGAATAGCGAATAGCTCTCCTGACGGCTATTTTTCATATTTCCTAATATTTCCGTTCAACGTGAGCTATCCCTTCAGCGAGCTAAACGCTGTTGGGACAGCCTCTTTTTTGCTATTTGCAACGATTAAAGATGATTTCGCCAATTTTTCGGTATCCTATGGAGTTGGGGTGAATCAAATCCTTAGACCAAAAGGTATTGTCTTCAGCTATTGGATGATTCCAGAAATCGATAGGCATTAATTTGAACACGCTGCTAAGTGAACGAACGACTTCATTTGCTTGCAGCAGCTGTTCTTTTATTACTCGTTTTTTTTCATCAGGCAAAGGCAATCTAGCTGTAAAGTCGGGAAGATTTCCGATTATAACAGCAACACCTGACTTGCTTAACCCATCTATCATGAGCTCCATTTCCGACTTATACTCATTGAAGTTCCAGCGGCCTTTTAAAATATCATTTGCGCCTGCGATTAGRCTGACTAAATCAGGCTCTAGTGCTAGAGCCTCTTCCAGCTGCTTTAAGCGAATCTCTTTGGTTATCAATCCACGTTTAGCCAAATTGGTGTATTTTAATGCGGGCTCATGCAGCTCGGCGAAGTGATGGACCCAGCTCTTTAATGGGGTCTCCTCAACTTCATCACCAATACCTTCCGTAAAGCTATCACCCATAGCTACAAAGTGTTTCCACATATCGGGCACCTCTTTCTATTTTATGTATACCTATAGTATAAGACATCGATGTAATGGAGTCGAAGACTAGATGAATCAAGCTATTGATTTATCTAGTCTTTTTTCTGTCCAAATGTTAAAAACGTCAATGTTGAAAGCACATGAAATCGCTTAACATTAAACTAGTGTTTGTATTGCATTTGAGCACAATCTTCTAAATAATGAAAAAGTGTATACGGTGAAGCTGCATCATCTGCAAGTGGAAACAAAAAACGAGTCTAAGCTGCTGCTTCATGGCAATCTTAGCAAAAATGGAGGCGGTACTTATCCGTACAGGGTTTAGCAGAATAAAGAGCTCACTGTTGCTTCGCTTCGCGTTATTGCTGGCATTGTTGCTGATTCCGATTATCTTGATTGGGAACAACTTTTATTCTGGAGGCAGGGAGCTGCTGCGAAGGGAAATATCCAACTCGATGGAGTCGAGGGTTGATGCGAATATACGTGCGATGGAGAAGGAAGTCGAACGGATTCAACTGCTGCAGTTTGAATTAATTAACGACGAATCGCTGAACAAGCTGGCGGTTATTCCAGACTACATGAATCAATATGACAAAAGCCAAGCTATATTAATGGTACAGGACAGGCTGTTTGCACTAAAAAACAGCAGCGTATATATATCGGATGTGTCCGTACATATTCCCTCCCTTAACCGTACGATTTCCGCTATGCAGGGAACGGGCGCGATGATGCATGAGCAATTTAATGCTACTAGTGAGCTGGCTAGAAAAAGTCCGGGAAAAGCGATCTATTTCCTCAATCATATTCCGTATATTGTACTTGTTCACGAGGTGCGTGGTTTGTACGAAGCGGAAAATGCGATGTATTCCATTATTGTGGAGCTCTCACCGAATGAGCTAAGCAAATCACTTTCCTCTTTAGAGAGCAGCGAGAATAGCGGCTCCGTTCTAAGCGATCCGAACGGAGATTTTATTATTCGCACTCATCATTATGAGAATCCCTACTTGGATCAGTACATCGATCAATATAAATCGGGTGCACCTAATGAATACGAGAATATTAGGAGTGTCGGCGAGGGAGATGATAGAGTGCTCGTATCCTCTCGGTTCTCTGAGMTTCTCGGGTTCTCACTCATTCATTTTGTTCCTGAGAAACATTTGTTCAATAATTTACATCGTTACCAGCAGCTGTTCTGGGTGTTAATTGCCGAATTCCTCTTCTTTATTATTGTTTTGTGTCTTTCCTTGTACCGTATGATCCATCGGCCGTTGCTTGCGCTTCTGCGCGCATTTAGGAAGATGGAGAAAGGCGAATTGGACGTAACGATTACCGAGAACAGCCGCAGCGAGTTCGGATATTTGCTCCAGGGCTTTAATAAAATGTCCCGTTATATGAGGGATTTGATTGAACAAGTATATACGCACAAAATATTAGTTCAACGAGCTGAGCTGAAGCATCTACAATCACAAATTAACCCGCATTTTCTATATAACAGCTATTTCACGCTGTATAACATGATTGCGGTAGAAGATCATGACAGTGCTAAGCAGTTCGCTTCACAGATGGGCAGCTATTTACAGTACATTACCCGCAATTCCTCAGATGAAGTACCGCTTTTCGAGGAGGCCAAGCATGCCACAATTTATGCTGAAATTCAGGGTAGGCGCTTTCGTCTGCGGATGAAGGCCAAGTGCGGCGAAGTTCCAACTGCTTACCTTGAGGTTAAGGTACCGCGCCTTATTCTTCAGCCCTTAATCGAAAACGCTTTCGAGCATGTATTTGATCATATAGAGGAAGGCGGACTTCTGTCTATCACTTTCGAAGAAGCAGAGGATTGTTTGTTCATTCGTGTGGAAGACAATGGCCTATTATTGGATCAGGAACGGCTGGAGACGCTAGAGAAGCTGCTGAGAACGGATGAAAGTACGATTGAAACGACCGGCCTTCTAAACATACACCGAAGATTGCGGATGAAATACGGGGAGCGAGGCGGACTTGTTGTGGAGCGCAGCCGCCTTGGAGGATTGGAAGTTCGTTTGACCATATGGAAGGAGGACAAGGAGTATGCTTAGATTGTTAATTGTTGATGACGAGCCCGATATTGCAGACGGCCTCTATACGCTGCTGCAGGAACGTTTTCCGATCGAGTTCGAATTATATAAGGCTTATTCTGGAAAGAGCGCTCTCGAATGGTTAAGGAGGGGAAGATTTGACATCGTAATGACCGATATTCGGATGCCTGTTCTAAGCGGTCTGGAGCTTCACAAGCATATTCGCAGGTTATGGCCTAGATGCAAATTTGTTTTTTTGACAGGGCATAGCGAATTTGATTATGTATACGAGGCTATCCATTATGACAATACCAGCTATCTTCTTAAGACGGAGGGCCATGAGAAAATTTTGGATACGATTGGCAAGCTGGCAGAGGATATCGCTGGAGAACAGCAGATTGAAGGTCTTATGGGCAAAGCGATGCAGCAGATGGAGCAAACGCTGCCGCTGCTTCAAAACGAGCTGTTAAGCGAACTGCTCTATGATGAATCATTTGATAGGCGCAGCAGATCCAATCAATTCGAGGAGCTCGGTATTCCGCTCGATCCGAAGCGTCCAGTTCTCCTTATGATGGCTAAACTGATCGGATTGGATTCTGGATCGCGGCAGTCTGGAAAAGCGCGGCTGCACGCAGGGATGAAGGTAATCGAGGAGCAGTATGGTTATTCCCACCTGCATATGAAGTATATATTTGTGGACAAGGAAACAATGGTCTGGTTCATACAACCGGCAGCCAGTCATCTAAGCGAACCGATTGAACTTGAACAATCTGCTTTGTGGAGCGACACTCGACTAGCGGTTAGGGAATATGCGGAGAATGCAGAGGCTGTCTTTCAGCTCTCTTTCCATATTTCACTATTTTTTCTGCTGGACAGGTCTCCTTGCGAGTGGGATGACATTGCCGACCGATGGGCGATGCTGGAGCATGAGTATCATCGTCAATCCGGTGATCGAAACGGTGTTGTTCAAGTTGAATTCGACGAGTCCGAGCTTTACCTTGCGAAGATGCTGCGCAAAACGGATTTGTTTGGCGAATATTTAGCAAACGGCCAAGCCGAAGCATTCGATTCGGCCTGGGCTCGCTTCAAAGCTGAGCCTATGCGAATGGAATCGGTTTACTCTGCGCTATCGCTTGTTTTCCTGCGCCATATTCATCGTTTTAATTTGCAGGAGCGCCTATCGGTACGCATTGATTTGTCGGTATTAATGCAGCCGGCAGCTGATCAAGTGAATCTGGCATCATATATGGATTATTATTATCGACTTGCAATGACGATTTTTGAGATGCAGCAGCAGGACCAGGCTGAACGCCGCGACCGAACCATTGATCTTGTGAAGAGCTATATTCACGATCACCTAGGAGAGGATCTCTCTTTGGTGCGTTTATCTGAGATTGTACAATGGAATCCGTCTTATTTATCCAGAGCTTTCAAAAAGGTGACAGGTACGAACGTGCTCACTTATATCCATGAGGCTAAGCTGAAAGAAGCGATGCGGATGCTGCTTCAACCAGATCTGAAAATTCATGAAATAAGTGCCGCGCTTGGCTTTATTTCACCGCCCCATTTTACACGATTCTTCAAGAAAGCAAGTGGTTATACCCCACAGGATTACCGATCGCTGGAAGAACGATGATGGATGGGCTTGCTCGGCAAATTTTTGCACAAAGGTAAAAAATAGATAAGCAGAAGTAAAGAAATGGCCTGTTACGGAAGTCGATGTAACGGGCTTATACTTTATTTATGCAAGTGATAGCGTTTACAACAAAAGGGGGATTAAACATGCAACACAAAAGCTTGAAGCGATATTTAATTCTCGCTACAGCAGTCATGCTTCTCTTAACATCAGCATGCAGCACTACGAATAACGGTGCGAGTGGAAACAAGGGCAAGCAAGAAAACACTGCAAACACAGGCGACAGCAAGGGCGCAGCGAATTCGACAGACAAACCAGCCGATGGTGTTCCGCTGGGCAAATATGAGCCTGCAATTGAGGTGACAACCGTAAGATCGCTGCCGCCGTCGATCAAGTTCGAGAAGGGCGACAGCATAGACAACAATATTTGGTATCGCTCTTATGAAGAGGAGCTGGGTATTAAGCTGATCAATAAGTGGAGCGTTCCACAGACACAGTGGCAGCAAAAAATGAATGTGACCATCGCATCTGGCGATATTCCTGATATTTTGACGGTGTCAGCTAATGAGCTGAAGCGCCTTGTCGATGCCGATATGGTCGAGGACATGACGGAAGTATTTGAGAAATACGCTTCGGAGAAAACGAAGCAAGTCATAAGTAATGATGGAGGCAACGGAATGAAGGCCTCCACCTTCGAAGGCAAATTGCTTGCGCTGCCTGGTGTTACCTTCACAGGTACCGGTGCGCAGATGTTATGGATTAGACAAGATTGGCTGAAGAAGCTTAATTTGCCTGAGCCCAAATCGATGGAGGACGTATATCGCATTGCCGAGGCGTTTGCGAATCAAGATCCTGATGGCAACAACCAGAAGGACACGCTAGGGCTGGGCGGAATCCATAAGGATCTGAACTCCTTAATGGGCTTCTTCGAAAGCTTCCATGCTTATCCGGGACGGTGGGTCAAAGATGACTCAGGGCAGCTTATCTACGGTGACATTCAACCTGGCCTTAAGCCAGCGCTGCAGAAGCTGCAGGATCTGTTCAAAGCAGGTCTGATCGATCCAGAATTTGCGGTCAAGGATCAGTCTAAAGCATACGAATTAATTGCTGGTAACAAAACGGGCATGTTCTACTCAGGCGAGGGTGCCGTGTGGTGGCCTTTGACGGATCATTATAAGAAGGAAAAGTCGGATTGGAAGCCGTATCCACTCATTTCCTTTGACGACCAGCCAGCAAGTACCTCAGGCGGCATTCCGGTTGGGAATTATTATGTCGTTCGCAAAGGGTTCGAGCATCCGGAAGCGCTCGTGAAGCTGCTTAATTTTGCAGTAGAGAAGCAATATGGTCCGGAAGGACGTCTGGACGCCTATTGGTACGGGGGAGAAAACAAGGAAATTAATGTTGCGGCATTTGCAGCTGTTATCATAAGTGATCCACTGGAGCTGATAAATATTCACCGAGGTGTTCAGGAATCGGTTGATGCAGGGAAGTATGTAGATAATCCGATTGCCGATGTAAAGCATCATTATGACCTCTACCAGTTGTGGTTATCGGGGAAATTTATAGACAGCAACGAGGAAGGGCAGGCCTGGTCTTCCTATAAATGGGCTGGACCAGGAGGCGGTATGAATGTAGTCAGCGACTACGTGAAGGATAAGAAGTATCTGGTTGATGAATATTCGGGACCAAGCACGCCAACGATGACAGCCAAGAAAAGCACACTGGATAAGATGAAGCTGGAAGTGTTCACGAAAATTATTATGGGGCAATCGGATGTAAGCGAGTTCGATAAGTTTGTAGCGGATTGGAAGAAATTTGGCGGAGATGCAATTACGGCTGAAGTAAACGAATGGTATAAGGCTAAACAATAACCTGAGAAGGGAGAGGAAGCAGCTCGAATGGCTTGCTTCCTTTCTTACTCTATCAGCTTAGAAAGGAATGATCATGTTGCAAGCGGCGACCGTCAAAAGAAGACGATCTTGGAAGAAGCATCTACCTCTGCATCTTATGCTGGTGCCCGGAATTCTATTGTTAATCATGTTTCATTATATCCCTATGGCAGGAATCGTCATTGCCTTCCAGAATTTCATTCCTGCTAAAGGCTTCTTCGATTCCAAATGGGTGGGTTGGAACAATTTCGAGTTTATGCTCCAAATGCCTGGGATTGGCCAAGTATTATGGAACACCATTTTTATTGCTTTTCTGAAAATCATCTTCGGTCAAATTGCCCCTATTGTGACGGCATTGCTGCTTAATGAAGTGCGGAAATCATCGATCAAGAGATCGGTGCAGACTCTTATTTATTTGCCGCATTTCCTATCGTGGGTCATTCTTGGCGGCATTCTGATTGATATTCTCTCACCATCACAGGGACTACTGAATGAAGTGATTAGCTGGTTTGGAATGGAACCGCTATTTTTTCTTGGCAATGATAAGCTGTTTCCTTATGTGCTCGTTGTCACGGATGTGTGGAAGGAATTCGGGTTTGGCACGATTGTTTATCTCGCTGCGCTTACAAGCATTAATCCTACATTATACGAAGCCGCCATTATGGATGGGGCAGGCAGATGGAAACAAACGATTCATGTGACATTGCCAGGCATGCTTCCCATCATAGTGCTGCTGGCGACACTCGGGCTTGGGGGCGTGCTGAATGCTGGCTTCGATCAAGTATTCAATTTGTATAACCCGCTTGTCTATCGTACGGGAGATATTCTGGACACTTTTGTGTATCGACTAGGTCTTATAGATGCTCAATATGCGGTTGCGACAGCTGTCGGCTTGTTCAAATCGGTGGTATCTTTGATTTTTGTAGGAGCATCGTACTGGCTTGCTTATCGTATTGCTGGTTACCGTATTTTTTAAGGAAAGGAGAGACCGTTATGGACTTCAATGATTCACTGGGAAGAAAAGTTTTTCTTATCTGCAATAATGTTTTCCTTATTACGTTAGCTGTTGTTTGTTTGCTTCCTCTCATTAATATATTGGCTCTGTCGTTTAGCTCAAGCTCGGCGGCGACGGCTGGGGCGGTCAAGCTGTGGCCAGTTGATTTTACGCTGAGCTCCTACAAGTACGCTCTGTCCAAACCGGAATTTTTACAGTCGCTTTTTGTTTCTATTGTACGGGTTGTTCTGGGTACGATCATCAGTTTGTTGGTGGTTGTTATTTCCGCGTATCCGTTGTCGAAGGAACGGACGGAGTTTCCAATGCGAACCTTCTATGTGTGGTTCTTCTTTGTAACCATTTTGTTTAGCGGGGGATTAATCCCAACCTACATGGTCATTCGAAATTACCATATGCTTGATACGATCTGGGCACTTGTACTTCCAGGCGCTGTGGCGGTGTTCAACATCGTGCTGCTGCTGAATTTCTTTCGCGGTACACCGAAAGAAATTCAAGAGGCTGCACTTGTTGACGGATGTACCYATTGGCAGCTGCTTTGGAAAATGATGGTTCCGATATCGATTCCTGCACTTGCGACAATTCTGTTGTTTACATGCGTAGGACAGTGGAATTCTTGGTTCGATGGACTGATCTATATGAACTCGCCTATGAATTATCCGTTGCAGACGTATCTGCAGACACTTGTTGTAAGTACGGAATTATTTACGGCAKGGGGAAACCTGACAGCGGAAGATATGAAGGCGCTTGCTGAGGTATCAGACCGTACGACCAAAGCCTCGCAAATTTTTCTTGCAGCACTGCCTGTGCTTGTTCTCTATCCTTTTTTGCAAAAGTATTTCATGAAAGGCATCGTACTTGGCAGCGTGAAAGGTTAGATTTAAGAATTATCATGACTTCATATCGGGAGGAATGGTTTGTGATGAAGATGAAGCTGTTGCTTGTGCTCTTTTTGATAGCAACTTTTTTGAATGTTGGGGAGGCGCATGCTGTGAATCAGGAAAATAAGCAGAGCACTTCAAAAATCGTTACTTGGGATACGCCTGCTTGGCAGCAAAAAAACAATAGTTTTTCGGTTTGGATAAGAGARAGCGGCCAGAAGACGTGGAAAGAGCTTTATGTTTATAACGTAAAAAACGGCGAGCAGAAGGAGCAAGATGTGCCAACGGATGCAGCCATGGTTAACGTAGACTTTTCAGGTACAGCAGAGTTTAAGGTAACGTATAACAAGGAAAAAATCAAAAATTATGAAATACGCCCTTCGGCTTATGGAATTAATGCTAAAAAAACAGAAGGGAAAACATTAACCTTTTCGCTCACGCAAAATAGCATAGCTCCATTAAAGCCCACCATTATGGTGAATGGCAGCTGGAGTGAGGGCAATTTGCATATCCTTTCAAACATGCCTGAGAACGATGCACCTTCACAGAATGCCGCAAACGTTTATGTTATAAATCCTGGCGACCCGATCCCGCTTTATTTGCCAACGGGAAAAGATACGTATTATTTTAAGCCGGGCGAGCACGAGCTGCCAAAAGGGATGTGGGTTGAGCTTGATCTCGAGGAAACTGTTCAACTGGAAAAATTTGATTTGGTACAGCAGCTAACCGACTCCCAGTGGTTTGCAAAAGGGCCCCAACGATTCGTGATTGAGGCCAAGGAGAGAAAAGACGACCCGTATGTAAAAGTCTACGATGGGTATGAGAATAATAAGGAAGGAACAGTCACCGATTTATTGAGTAATGTGAACGCGAGATATGTAAAGCTTGTCCTACTAGGTAATACCGGATCAAGTCATTATGTAATGACATCATTGGCAAGCGAATTTAAGCTTTATAAAAAGGGAGACGATTCTACAAATATTGCAAAGGGCAAAGCGGTAAATGGGGCATTCCCCAGTTACTCCAAAATGACTGACGGCAATGATTCTACTCATTATATGTCGTCTACCGGTTATGGCAATTGGCATGCAGGAGAAGCGTTTTATATCAGTCAGAGCGATACGACTGTTTATTTGGCACCAGGCTCGCTTGTCAAAGGGTCAATTTCTGCAGATGATTTGAGCAACATTACAATTAAAGGCCGAGGTATCATGTACGGTGGTGATCTTTTGCGGCCTAGAAATTACGCTGAGGGACGAAGCGGGGCGATATGGATTACGAGAAGCACTAATTCAAAGGTAGAAGGCATTACACTGATCGATTATCCGATGTGGTCAGTCGTTATGAACTTTACGGATCAAACGTCGATCAAAAACATAAATTTTTTCGGTTCGATGGTTAATGCTGATGGCATTCACCTCTCAGGCAGCAAAAATGCGCAGGTTTCAGGCGTATTCATAAGAACGACGGACGATAATTTTGTCATTTATCATTATGGAGAGAGTTCGAATATATCGGTGAAGGATTCGATTTTTTGGGCAGATAATGCCCGTCCGATATTGCTTGGGCTTGGCGATACGCCAAATGCGACGATCGATAAGGTTAACTTTGAGAATATCTATATTTTGAATCAACGAGGCGTATGGGATCTGAATAAATATAATGGTGCGATTCAAATTTGGGCAACAGGAGGGAACAAGATAAGCAATATTGCCTTTAAAAATATTCATATCGATGAGTTCGAAGCTCCGGGGGACTCTATGCTTTTTCAAATCAAGACAGATGAGATGGCTGCTGGAATTGCGCCTGGTTCTGTGAGCAACGTCTCCTTTAACAACATTATCTACCGCGGCAAGCTTCCACGAAAATCTCTTATTAGTGGCGTTGACGACAGCCATAATGTGAGCGGGATCGTATTTAACCGTTTTAAAATAAACAATACATTATTGTCTTCTACTAACATGAAACAGTTTATCGAATTTAAGGGGAAGTATTCGGATATAAAATTTAAATAGCATCAAAAAAACGGAAAATAAGCTGCTGACCTGCCTGTTATGGGCAGGTTTTTTTGTGTTTGCTATCAGGAAGGATGCATGCGTTCACGGAAAGCGGTAGGGCTAATTTTCTCATATTGTTTAAATAGTTTACTGAAATAAAAGGTGTCCGAGATTCCGACATCTTGAGAAATTTCTTGTACGGTTCGATTCGTGCTTTTCAATAGAAATTTGGCTTTTTGAATTTTTAACATGTTCGTATATTTGATGATGTTTGTACCTGAATATTTCTTAAAGATTTGACACAAATATTCATACGTACGATCCATGCTGCGTTCTATTTCTTCTTTTGACAGGTTGTCGGTGTATGCTTCATCTAATAGACGAACCAATTTGCGATAAACAACAAATGATTCGGGAATGTAACGCTGATTTTTGGATTCGACTAAAATGGATAAAGCAATGGATTCCAAAATTTGCGCAAATTGCAGCGTGGAGCGAAAGCGAAAATATACTTCTGGCTTAGAGAAGGTCTCCAGCAGCTTTTCGAATTGGGAAAGAAGCTCGTAGGGACGAGGGAATTGAAAATGCCGCGGAAGAATTAATTCATCGACATGCTCATATTCAAAGGTACGTAAATCCTGATGCTCCAGCAGCGAATAATCGATGCCAGATGCCAAGTCTCCGACTTCCTTCAGAGAAGGCGTGCAGGAAAATTGAACCCAGAAGAAATTCGCTTTGGGGTTCGTTTTTTTCCAGCTGTAATGCCGCTCCCATGGTTTTAAAATGAAGATGTCTCCGGAGTTCAGCTCGAGCTGTTCGGATTCCACTTGCAGGTAAATGGGCCCTTCGGCAACGACCATCAGTTCAAAAAAAGGATTGGAATGCTCCATCATATAGAGGTTATCATTGCCCTGTTGTATGCCAGCCCATCTCACATCAAGGCTCGCGAGCCTTGACATTGTAAAAAAAGACATGAAATCCCTCCCATACCTATTAAATAGGATCAATTAATTATAGGAGATTATGGTATCTCTGACAACACTATGAGCATACGGATATGAACCGATAGAATCGATGAAATGGAACGGTTTTTTTTAACATTATTTATTTTTAAACCTTAACAATGTCGATGTTTCTCGTACTGTTTCGTTGATAAACTCATTGATGTAACCACTATGAG
>NZ_JBFTSN010000079.1:0-21168 GCF_056400045.1 Paenibacillus sp. 01L418 | reverse complement strand
GTATTGGAAGGAGCAGTCAGAGCAAGTTTTCTACACGCGAACGACTGGGATTTGGCAAACGGTTTGGATGGAGGCTGTTAATCAAGCATATGTGAGCCGAGTGAGATTGACGCCGGATATCGATCATAATAAAATTCATATTCGCAGCTTTATTAAGGGAACGGAATTATATAATGGCTTGCGACTTAGCATTAAAATATCGTTTGAAGGTGAATTAATCGCTGAGGATGTTATTCGTGTTATGGAGCAGGAAGAGGAGGTCTCTATCAAGCTTCATGATTTTAATGATCATGGGCTTGGCCGCTGGTGGTCACCGGAGAAGCCAAACTTGTATGATGTTGAATTTATGCTGCTTGATGGAGAACGAGAATTGGATCATGTCAAAAGCTATTTCGGTATGAGAAAGATATCCATTGAGGATGGCGTTATTTGCTTAAACAATCGCCCTTATTATATGAAGCTAATTTTGGATCAAGGTTATTTTCCAGGTGGTGTGCTAACAGCTCCAAGCGATGAAATGCTCCGTACGGACGTCGAGCTGACCAAGCAAATGGGGTTCAATGGGGCGAGAAAACATCAAAAAATAGAAGACCCGCGTTATTTGTATTGGTGCGATAAGCTAGGACTGCTCGTTTGGGGCGAGATGGCCAATGCGTATCAATACTCCGAACAATACGTGACGCGTATCATGAATGAATGGCAAGAGGCTGTTCACCGTGATTACAATCATCCTTGTATCGTCGTGTGGGTTCCGCTTAATGAAAGCTGGGGAACGCCAAATATATTAATAGACAAAAGGCAGCAGCACCATGCCTCTACTCTTTATTATTTGACCAAATCTCTCGACGATACAAGACCTGTTATCTCAAATGACGGCTGGGAGCATGTGAAATCTGATATTTACACGGTTCATGATTACGAAAGCAATGAACAGATACTGGCAAGTAGATATGCAACGCCTGAAATGTCCGTCAAATGTGATCCTCAAGGCAGAAAAATACTTGTGCCTGGGTTCACTTATAATGGCGAGCCGGTGCAGTTATCGGAGTTCGGCGGTATTTCGTATATTAAGGATAATGAAGTAGGTTGGGGGTATTCTTCGGCTAGAGACGATCAGGACTTCTTGAACCGTTTAGTTGCCGTGATGCGTCCGATTATAGCAGCTGGCGGACTGCAAGGTTATTGTTATACGCAGTTAACGGATGTTGAGCAGGAGAAAAATGGCTTGCTGTCCTTCGAGCGTGAACCGAAGCTTCCTATTGAAACCTACCGAGAGTTAAACAAAGGAATGATCCCGGTTCTATAGGCGACATTCCAATGCTGCGAACTGCACTTAGCATAGCTAATGTACTTACCGAACATAATAGTCGAAACAAAGACTATGAACAGGTCAGGAGCATTGCGATATGTTTAAAGAAGCAGTATCTATAGTTGATCAGAAGATAAAAGTGATTGAAAGCGATCACGGCAGTATTTATTTAGTCGGTCCCATTCAACTTCCGGTGAAGCTTGATGAAGGCGAGGCAATTTTTCAATGGTATTGTTGGCTGCTCTGCAAAGAGCAGCTTGACGATGCGGAGCAAATCATCAAGAAGCTTTCGTCGATTAATTTAGCAGAAATGCAGCAATCAAGCGTGCTGGTGTATGGCGATTTCGAACAGGCAGATGAGGCGTGGATTCGAATGCACAGCATTTGTCATACGGGCGATATTTTTGGCAGCAAACGTTGTGATTGCGGTTATCAGCTGCATGAATCAATGCACATGATTGTGGAAAAGGGTACAGGCGCATTGTTTTATTTGGCCAATCATGAAGGAAGAGGAATCGGTTTGTTTAGCAAAGCGATGGCTTATTTACTGCAAGAGAAGGGTTATGACACCGTAGAGGCGAATGAGGAGCTTGGCTTTGTGGATGACGCTCGCAGTTATAGTGATGCGATACTCGTATTGAAAGCACTTCGTGAGAAACCAGTGTCGCTCATTACGAATAATCCGAAGAAGCTGGATGCAATGCAGGCGGCGGGACTTGATGTGAAAAATCGTATTCCGCTTTGGGGAGATCGATCGGAGCATAATGAGAGGTATCTCGCGACAAAAGTGAATCGTTCGGGTCATTTTGCAGCAAGCGGTTGTCCTAATGAATAATTAAAGGTTAAAAAATTGGATAGGGCTGCCCAGGTAGCACATAAATGCGCTAGCCGGACAGCCCTTGTTTGTATCATATATTTAACCGGACCTCTTCTTCTTATAAGAAAGGCCGTACTGGGTCCCCTTGTTAACAGCAAACAGCATGTGTACCAAGTTGTCTTAAACTCGCATCCTAAAACAACGAAAGCCCTACCTCTCTTCCGTCCTCGCGGCTCCGATGACCGCGCCAGTGTGAATCAGAAATACATCACGTAACAGGTTTGGAATTAACAGCAAAGAAATCAAAATCTGAGGAAATCATTGAATCTTACTGGGGATGTTATGGGGTTAAATATTATACATTCCCATTATCATACTACATATTATATTTAAATGCAACAACAAATTACAGCGAATGACTTTTTCCTTTCTGGATACTCTAGAAATGGAAGGGGGAAGTAAAATGCCAAGTTGGATTGAAATTGTACTGCGAACGTTAGCGGCCATCACTATTTTATTTGCGCTTACGAAGGTTTTGGGAAAACGCCAAATTTCTCAGCTGTCGCTGTTCGAGTACATAACAGGTATATCTATCGGTAATATTGCCGCATATATCTCGCTTGATCTCGACAATTTATGGTTTTTGGGACTGGTATCATTAGCGGTTTGGGTTAGTGTGTCGGTCGGAATGGAATTTTTGACCATAAAAAGCAAGAAGGCTCGTGACTTTATTGACGGAAAAGGTACTGTGCTAATTAAAGATGGCCAGCTGCTCAAAGAAAGCTTGCACAAGGAACGGTTGACCTTGGATGAGATGCTCGAGCAATTGCGCAAAAAGGATGTATACCGTGTAGCCGACGTGGAGTTTGCTGTTATGGAATCAAGCGGTGAAGTCAATGTGCTGTTGAAGAAAGCCTATCAGCCTTTAACGCCGGATACGCTTGGCTGGCAGGTGCCGAATGAGCGAGAGGCAATGACCGTATTGATGGACGGGGAAATACAGGATGAAGTGCTCACAAACTTAGGCCATGACCGACAATGGCTGCTGCAGGAGCTGGAAAAGCGAAATGTGAAGGAATCAGAAGTGTTTTTTGCCCAAATTGACAGCAATGGCGAGCTGCTTATCGATACCGGCGAAGAGAGCAAGCAGCCGCAAAATAGTCAACAATCCAAACCCAAGGATCGTGTCATTATGTTGATTGAGCAGTTTGAGGCGGAGTTGATTCGACTTGAACGCTTGTCTCGTAATGAAAGCGATCGACGCGTTTATCAGACTGCAATTGATCGCTTTCAAGCAAGCACAAAGTCACTGCCTGATCAGCTGTTGAAGCATTAGCCTATGTCCATCTAGCCGACCAAAGCTTCATTTCTTTTAAAATATGATGCAAGTCCTCGCCCTTAGGTGTCAGTGTGTATTCGACGGTAACAGGCACGGTTGGAAAAACCTTGCGTTCAAGCACGCCCTTATCCTCGAGATGACGGAGCGTGCTTGTTAATGCACGAGGACTAACCGCCGGAATAAGCCTCTGTATTTCTCCGAATCTTTTGGTGCCGCAAAACAGTTCTCTCAGCACTAAAAAAGCCCATTTACCGCCGATCACATCTAATGTCTTCTCAATATTGCATTCGATATGGAGCGGTTCCTTCGGAATGTAATTATGTGCACTCATCGACAATTCCCCTCTCTGCTATATGCTACCAATAGTATAGTATGTATATTAAAGATAATAAAGTGAAAAAACATTCACTACTTTAATAATAGAACGTTGTACTATAGACTACAGATGAAGAGCGGAGTAAATCGATTAAGAGGGGTGTTTTGGGATGAAGTATAGAAGACTTGGCAACAGCGGTTTAAAAGTAAGTGAAATTGGACTTGGAAGCTGGCTCACCTACGGCACGGCAACAGAAGCGGAAACCGCTAAGGAATGTATACATAAAGCTTATGAGGCTGGCATTAATTTTTTTGATACTGCTAACGCTTACAATAATGGGGAAGCCGAAAAAGTAATGGGAGATGCCTTAAAAGGGTATACACGCAGCAGTTATGTTCTCGCAACAAAGCTGTTTTTCCCAATGGGCTCAGGACCAAATGATCGCGGTCTTTCTAGAAAACATATCGTCGAGCAATGTGATGCAAGCTTGAAGCGTTTGGGTACTGATTATATAGATCTTTATCAATGCCACCGCTTTGATTCGGAAACGCCGGTTGAGGAAACTTTGCGGGCACTCGATGATTTGATGGCACAAGGGAAGGTGCTTTATGCAGGGGTCAGCGAGTGGACAGCTGCACAAATTACGGATGCTGCAGCGATAGGGAAACGTCTTAACCTCCGGAAGCTTATTTCGAATCAACCGATTTACAATATGTTTGAGCGGTATATTGAACGGGGCGTTATCGAAGCTTGTGAGCAAGAAGGCATGGGGCAGGTTGTTTTCTCACCGCTTGCACAAGGGATTTTAACAGGTAAGTACAAGCCAGGCCAAGCCGTGCCGGCAGGCAGTCGTGCTGCAAATGATAAGACAAATGGCATCATTAACAGTTATTTGCGAGAAGATGTACTGCAGGTTGCAGAGAAGCTGGAGCAGCTGGCTGCAACGATTGGAGCATCATTGTCACAATTTGCATTAGCATGGGTGCTTCGCCAGCCGAATGTGAGCTCAGCTATTATCGGTTCGAGCCGACCGGCTCAAATCGAAGAAAACATAAAGTCAGTAGACATTGAACTGTCAGATGAGCTGCTATCACAAACTGAAGCAATCTTGGCAGAAATCAGCGGCTTTGCTCCGATGCGTTAAAAAGCAAAATGATAGAAATAACAAAAAGGCTCTTCGAGAGAAGTGCCTTTTTGCTATATATATAATAGAAGCGATTTTTTTTTAATGATTCATTTGGGTCTCGGAGGGGCTATAGGTGCCCGGTTGTGTAATAGGAGGGGGCATATCCTTTCCACCGGCAAAATGATATTTCACTACGGTATTGAATTTATCGATATGTGGCATTAAGGATCGTCCGCCCCATGCTTCCTTGGCAAAATCGTTGAAGTAATTTACGAACTCCATATTGGCTGAAATATGAACTTCTTGTACAGCTGGAGCCAGCTCGCGAACTCTAAGAGCGACAGTCTGCTTAAGTTCATCCGACAAATCATTAACATCGTTGACTGAGAAATAGGAGTTGTACGGTGATACAAGGATCTTGCTGTTGCCATACGGACTGCCTGTATCATGGTTATATACGCCATCACTAGTACCTGTATTGTCTTGCTCGCTTTTGCCGCCTGAATTCCGAGTACCAACTGCGGTCCAATCAAGCATTAAACCGACATAAGCATTTTTGTCTGTCAGCATAACGATTGCGGAAGCTATGCCGTTTAGATCAGTTACTTTGCGTGAGATGACGGAGCTGTATTCAAAAAATGAATTATTATGCTGGTCAGCATTGTTCGTAGTCGGCCCATAAGCTCTGCYGCCGAGCATCTTCGGATCGTTAGCTTGACGGCTTCCATAATCGGTGTCGCTTTGCTGAGCATACTGTTTGTAGGCACAGCCGGCTGAAGTTGTTATCATGACTGCCGACAACAGCAATGCGGCAATTCGTTTAACCATAAAGAACGGACCCCCATTCATACGATAATGACTTTAGTTTTTGCCGTGGCTCCGTAATTATACGTTTTTGCAAGCATACATAATTGACCATGGGTTTGGTGCACAATGTAGGATAGAGAGAATGCCATGCAGACGGGCTAAACAAGACAGTTTATCATGCGAAAAAACGCAGTAATGATGCGAATTTGACAGCTTTGAGAACAATTTGTGAACTCTCTGTGGAACATTGACAAATAGGGGCTTCAACTTTATATTTAATAAAGTGATTTAAGTTGCAGGAGTTGTAATAACATCTGTGAAACACGCAGCCAGCCGTATGCCACGTGAAAATTAGGCAGCTGCGAAAACGTCAAAAGTGGGGTTGATTAATGATGAAACGGTGGCGATTTGTAAAACGGCTTGCGCCGCTTATGGCCATGATGGTGCTAGTACTAGCGGCTTGCGGGCGGAGCGATTTGTCGACGCTGAATCCTCAGGGACCTGTAGCGGAAGAACAATTCGGGCTGATGAAGCTGGCAATAGGAATCATGTTGATCGTGATTGTTGCCGTATTTGCGATTTCTTTGTTTGTAATTATTCGTTTCCGCAGACGTCCGGGAGACAAAACAATTCCTAAGCAGGTGGAAGGAAATCATAAGCTTGAGATTATTTGGACAGTAATTCCAATCATCATGCTTATCATTTTGGGTGTACCAACCGTTCAATCCGTATTTAATCTTGCTAAAGACTACAGCAAAGATCCGGAAGCGGTTCAGGTCATCGTTACTTCACACCAATACTGGTGGGAGTTTGAATACCCAGCTTACGGAATCAAGACAGCACAAGAGCTTATTATTCCAAAAGGTAAAACGATCTCCATCACAGCGAAATCCGCAGATGTGCTTCACTCATTCTGGATTCCATCGCTTGCTGGGAAAATCGATACCAACCCTGGTGCAAACGTAAATAAAATGTACTTCTCTGCACCAAAAGAAGGCGTTTACCTGGGTAAATGTGCTGAGCTTTGCGGACCTTCACATGGTTTGATGGACTTTAAAGTTAAATCAGTGGACGAGTCGTCATTTGATCGTTGGGTAGCTGCACTTAAAGAACCTGTAGCGCTTCCAAGCGATCCGGCAATTGCTAAAGCATTTGAAAGCAAATGTCTATCTTGCCACGCAGTGGGTGATTTGGGCGGACCTGCTTATCCTAACTTGACAGGTATCGGAAGCCGTGAGACTGTCGGGGGTATACTTGTTAACACCGATGATCCGCAATATTCCAATGAAGGTTCAGTATACGACAACTTGCACCGTTGGATCAAAAACCCGGACGAAGTTAAACCGGGCAACCAAATGGGTAAAATCGAAGATTTGACTGAACAAGAGATTGAAGGTATTGCTAAATACTTATCTGAATTGAAGCTTAACTACGAACAATAATTTATCGGTGATTGAAGGAGGTACCTACTTTGGCTCATGCGCATACGCATAAGGTCAAACGTTACAGCGGTCTAATGGACTGGCTGACTACGGTTGACCATAAAAAAATCGGAATATTGTATATGATTGCCGGCGGTTTTTTCTTCCTTGTCGGTGGTTTGGAAGCGATTTTGATTCGGGTTCAATTGTGGAAGCCGCTAAATAACTTTGTTAGCGCGGATACATATAATGAGCTTTTAACCATGCACGGAACGACGATGATCTTCCTTGCAGCGATGCCGCTTTTATTCGCCTTAATGAATGCGGTTATACCGCTTCAAATCGGCGCGCGCGACGTAGCTTTCCCTTTCGTTAACTCATTAGGCTTCTGGACATTCTTGTTCGGCGGTATTTTGCTTAACGTGAGCTGGTTTACTGGCGGCGCTCCAGATGCAGGCTGGACATCATATGCACCGCTCGCGGGGACGACCTATAACGGCGATCACGGCGTTGACTATTATGTACTAGGTTTGCAAATAGCGGGTATCGGAACACTTATCGGGGGTATTAACTTCCTCGTAACGATTATTAACATGCGTGCTCCAGGCATGACGTTCATGCGTATGCCGATGTTCACATGGGCAGCGTTCATTACTTCGGCGCTAATCCTGTTCGCATTCCCTGCTTTGGCAGTTGGTCTAGCGGCACTCATGTTCGACAGATTGTTTGATGCAAATTTCTTTGATCCTTCAGGCGGCGGTAACGCGGTCCTATGGGAGCATATTTTCTGGATATTCGGGCATCCTGAGGTTTATATCCTCATCTTGCCGGCCTTCGGCGTTATTTCCGAGGTAATAAGTACATTCTCACGTAAGCGTTTGTTCGGTTACAGCTCGATGGTATTCGCTACAATCCTGATCGGCTTCTTGGGCTTCATGGTTTGGGCGCATCACATGTTCACGGTTGGTCTAGGACCAGTTGCGAATGCGCTGTTCTCCATTGCAACGATGCTTATCGCGGTTCCAACAGGTATCAAAATTTTCAACTGGCTATTTACGATGTGGGGCGGTTCCATTAAATTCACGACAGCTAACTTGTTCGCTGTCGGATTTATACCAACCTTCGTAATGGGCGGCGTTACCGGCGTCATGCTGGCAGCAGCACCTGCTGACTTCCAATATCATGATTCTTATTTTGTCGTAGCGCATTTCCACTATGTTATCGTAGGTGGTTTGGTACTGGGTATTTTCTCAGGCCTTCACTACTGGTGGCCAAAAATGTTCGGACGCATGCTGAATGAAACACTTGGTAAATTGACGTTCTGGACATTCTTTATTGGCTTCCACTTAACATTCTTTATTCAACATTTCCTTGGCTTGCTAGGTATGCCTCGTCGTATTTGGACATATCTCGACGGTCTTGGTTTCAACGAAATGAACATGATCAGTACAGTAGGCGCATTCTTGATGGGCTTTGGTACAATTTTCTTCTTGCTGAACGTTGTTATCACAGCTTTCAAACCACAAAATGCACCAGCTGATCCATGGGAAGACGGTCGTACTCTAGAGTGGACGATTCCATCTCCACCTCCTGAATACAACTTTGCTCAAACACCGCTTGTACGCGGCTATGATGCATACTGGAAAGAAAAAACGGACGGTCACAAAGGCATGACGCCTGCGGAGCCAATTGGTCCAATTCATATGCCTTCTCCTTCGATCCTGCCTTTCTTCATGGGATTTGGATTGTTTATCGCAGGTTTAGGTTTCATGTACGCTAAAGATTGGGGCAACTTGTTTGGATCATTCAAATCAGGTTATGCTCTCGGTATTGTTGGTTTGCTGATCTTGTTCGGTTGCATGTTCCTTCGTTCCGTAATCGATGATCACGGCTTCCACATTGAAGAAGAAGAAATCCTTAGAGATATGGGGGGTAAAGCATGAGTGCGCATTCGCATGTAGAGGGGCAATTGCCTCATGAGCCCGAAAAGGCGACCCTCGAGGGACGCAATAAAGTATTAGGCTTTTGGCTTTTCCTTGGCGGAGAAACTGTATTGTTCGGAACGTTGTTCTCAGCGTTCCTAGCACTACGGAATCAAGTCCTTGATGGACCGCCAGCACATGAATTGTTCCAGCTTCCACTCGTTGCGCTTGCGACAGCACTTTTGCTTACGTCAAGCTTAACAAGCGTGTTCGCTGTTCATGCGCTGCATACAAACAGAGTGAAGGCGTTAATTAATTGGCTGATTATTACGGTCATACTTGGCGCAGGTTTCCTTGCTCTTGAAATTTATGAGTTCTATCATTATGTACATGAAGGCCACGGCTTTACAACGAGCGCATTCAGCTCCTCGTTCTATACGCTGGTAGGTTTCCACGGAGCACACGTTGCTTTCGGTATTACATGGATCACATTGATTATTATTCAATTAGCAAGAAAAGGATTGACTGTAGTAACAGCACCTAAGGTATATGTAGCTGGTATGTACTGGCACTTTATCGATGTTGTATGGGTATTCATTTTCACCGTCGTTTACTTGATGGGAAAGGTGGTTTAATCCATGGCAAGCAATCATACAGCCACTGAGGAAAGCCCCAAGCGTCATAAGGTCGAAGGACCTAAGAAGCATATTATCGCGTTTATTTTCTCGATCTTGCTTACGTTCATCGCATTCGCGACTGTAATAAGCGGAGAAATCAACAAAGATTTTATCTACATCATTTTGATCGGCTTAGCGGTATTGCAAGTGTTCGTACAAATGGCATTCTGGATGCACATGAAAGACCGTGGTCATACTTTCGCAATTATTGGGATTTTGACTGGTGTATTCATCGTCTTCACATGTGTCATTATGGCTGAATACTGGGCTTGGTGGTAACCGATTTAACTATTGGAGGAGAGGAGGGTCCCGAGGCTTGGGTCCCTCCTCTTTTGTAAAAAAGCTAGCGTAATTGAAAGGAGTTTCCACGATGCTTGGCTTACAATATTTTCGCTTCGAGGAATTGTGGACCCCCATGTTTCTATTCGGAATGGCCGCAATTGTCATTCTATATTACTACTTAATTGGACCATGGCGTGAGAAGAATGCTCCTGAGGCTGATGCAGCGACAAAGCTTCAGAAGTTTATGTTTGTTTCGGCTGCAATTATGTTTTATATGGTTCACGGAGGACCTTTAAATCTATTAGGTCACCTTATGTTTACATTTCATATGGTCAATATGTCAGTATCTTATTTAGTTGTACCGCCGCTAGTATTGCTTGGAGTTCCAAGCTTCTTATGGCGAAAAATGTTCTCCGCTCCGTTTTGGAAAAAACTGAGCTTCATGATGCATCCTATTATTTGTCTTTTGTTGTTTAATATTTTGTTCTCGGTTTATCATGTCCCAATTGTCCATGACTATGTGATGACGCACTTCTCTGTGCATCGTCTTTATTATTTTATTTTGCTTGTAACGTCGTTTATGATGTGGTGGCAGATTGCCTCACCTGTTCCGGAGTGGAGCAGACTTAGCGATGTGAAGAGAATGGCTTATGTGTTTGCGAACGGCATGCTTCTGACACCAGCTTGTGCTTTAATTATTTTTGCCAAAACGTCTATGTATGCGATTTATAGCGATCCTAATGTTTGGGTTACAGCGATGGGGTACTGTGTATCGGGTGATCCGAGTCGTTTGCTGGAGAGCTTTAGCGGTCCGCAATTTTTTAATATTATGGACGTAGTTGAAGACCAGCAGCTTGGCGGAATCGTCATGAAGTTCGTGCAGGAAATTATGTATGGCATTATATTGGCGTATATATTCAAGCAATGGTTCAAGCGTGAGCATAAGGACGATGAATTGCCGAATACGAATACAGGAACAGCTTAATACCAATTATTTAACGAACATTAGGTGGGGTAAAAGTGGACAAATATAATATTGTACCGACAATCAGTACTTTCTTCATCGTGCTTAGTGCGGTGCTGGTAGCCGTAGGCTGGAGGCTCGCGATTAAGCGCAGGCTGGCGGAGCATCAGAAGGTTATGTTCTATGCAGCAGTGTCAGCAACGATCTTCTTTATCGTATATGTATCGCGTTCGATTTTCGTGGGAAATACAATCTGGGGCGGCCCAGACAGCTTAAAGCCTTACTATTTTGTCTTCTTATTGTTTCATATCGTGCTTGCTACAGTTGGCGGCGCATTCGGAATTACAACACTAACGCTTGGTTATAAGAAGAAATTTGCCAAACATCGCAAATGGGGTAAAGTAACTTCAGTGGTTTGGTTTATTACAGCTATTACAGGCACAGCGGTGTACGTATTGCTTTACCTTATGTACCCAGGCGGCCATACGAAACCCGTTATTGATGCTATTTTCGGATAGAACGACAATGTGTAAGCCATGTTTTCAAAAGAGACTACTCTTTTGAGAACATGGCTTTTTTTATGTTTATGCAGAAGTGATTGGCTTGTAAATAGGGGGATTGCCATTGTGCAGGAGTATTTACCGTAGAAGGGAATTCTCCTCCAAAAATCTTTTTATGGAAGTACTTGACAACTGTGTATACACTGAATATACTGTGTATAAGGATATATACAGTATATTCGCTAAGCGATTGAAGGGAGCAAATGCTGTGGGGTTATGGAAGGGTGCATGGTATTTAGCGAAGCATGAGCTGGCTAAAGATCGTTGGAAAAGTCTTTTTACATTATTTTTTATCGGATATCTATTGTTATTCACCGTTCCTTTAATGCGGGATGGCTTCATAGGGGAAAATGGCCCATTCGGAAACTGGTCACTCGATTTCATTTACCTTTCGATTCTGCCTGTTCTAGGGTTCATTGCTAATAAGACAATGATGCGTTCCTGGAAAGAGAATTCCTATACGAGGAAGATCGCACAATGGAGAACGCTGCCGATTTCATCGAAACAAATTGCACTAGGGAGAATCATTCAGCTGGCTATCGTATTGTTTGCTGCTCAACTTGTTTTCTTCTTATTGCAATTTATCATTGCACGGAATATGGGCGTTGATATTTCAGCCTTAAGCTTCGTGTTATATGGAGCAAGCTGGTTTGGCTATTCACTGACAATGGGGACTGGTTATGTATACTGGGAGTTGGGGCATTCAGGAAAAACATATTTTTTCTTCAACATCACTTATCTCGCTTTTCTGCTTATCTTTTCAATCAGTCTAGCCTTTCTGGATATTGGAAATATTGTTTCAAGTTCGCTGCATGCAATCGAGAACGGCAGTTGGTGGCTGCCAATCATAACCGTAACTATTGGTGTTGCTGCTGTGTTCCTCGGCGTTAAACGAATTGAAAATCGGCTGGAGAAAAGAACCTACAGAGCATAGATATTTGAGAATGGAAGAAGGTGAACCTCATGCGGCTGCCGATCCAAATTAATGAACAAAGTGCAGAGCCGCTTTATCATCAGATCGAAGTACAATTGCGAGCATTAATCGTCAGCGGTCAACTTTCGGAAGGGATGCTGCTGCCATCGATACGCGAGCTTGCCCAAACCGTTAAGTGCAGCGTGATTACAGTAAAAAGAGTATATAACGATTTGGAAGCGGAAGGGCTGCTCCGAACAAGGCAAGGAACTGGCACTTATGTGGCACAGGTTGGTGATCAGGAACGTGACCGGCATCGTCTTGCTTCTGTTATTGAAGCGCTAGAGCTGGCAGTTGTAGCCGGCAAGCGGGTTCAGTGCACAGAGGAAGAGCTGCAGAAGATGTTTAAAGAAGCGATGAGTAAGCATTTTGATTAAAGGATGGGACATATGATGAATGAGACGATGGCGATACAATTAAACGGCGTTGTGCAAAATCGTGCGAGCTTCAAACTAGGGCCGGTCCATATGAGTATTCCACAGGGTTACATCACTGCCATTGTTGGGCCGAACGGATGCGGTAAGAGCTCCACCTTTCGCTTAATGCTTGATCTGGATAAAGCGGATGAGGGCACCATTCAGCTGCTTGGAGAGCAAGTGGAGAATGGTCTCAGCACAGAGGTTAAAAAACGAATTGGTTACCTGCATGATCAATCCTCCTCGCATGAGGACAACATGAAGGGGACGGAGAAAGCTGAGTTTCATCGTTTCTGGTATGACAAATGGGATGTGAATCGTTATCGGGAGCTGCTTCGCATTCTTGAGGTCGATGATAATCAGCTGCTAGGCAAAATGTCGAAGGGGATGCGCCGCAAATTTGAATTTGCACTAGCCCTAACACATAATCCGGAGCTGCTCCTGCTCGACGAGCCTTCCTCAGGGCTTGATCCGCTTGCATGGAAAACGATGATTGAGGTGCTTCATCGGTACATGGATCGAGGAGATCGTACCATTCTTATGACCTCCCATATCATAGAAGAGGTGAAACGACTTGCTGATTTTATCATATTTATGGCTCAAGGCAGAGTGCTTGGCATGTACGAGAAGGATGAGCTATTCAGCAGTTGGTTTACGTTATTTGTAAGTGGAGCGGATCTGACTCCGAAGAAAGCAGCGTTAATCCCAGGTCAAACCGTTGTTGAGCATGCAGGTGGAACGACCTATCGAATTGCGACAAATCAGGCTGCAGAAGCTGAAGCATGGTGTGCTGAGGAAGGCTATCAGATTGTAAGCAGGCAGGCACTTGAGCTGGATGAGATTATGAATGCTTTGCTTACACAAGATAGATTAAATACAAGAATGAACTAGTAGAGGGGAGTAATGAAATGAATCCATTAATAGTAGAAAAGGTAGTTAAGCAATACGGGGATAAAACAGCAGTAAACGAAATTAGCTTGGAGGTAAGCGAGGGCGAGATTTACGGCCTGCTCGGGGCCAACGGCGCCGGCAAAACAACGACGATGCGGATGGTGCTCGGCTTGATCTATCCGGACGAAGGGCGGATTCTCTACAACGGAAAGCCTTACAGCAATGAGCAACTTAGCCTGCTCGGGTATTTGCCGGAGGAGCGCGGGCTGTATCCGAAGGTGAAGGTCAGCGATCAGATCATCTATCTGTCGCAGCTCAGAGGAATGTCGAAAGCGGATGCCGACCGCAACCTTAAGCAGTGGCTGGAGAGGTTCGAGGTGCCGGAATATTACAACAAGAAGGTCGAAGAGCTGTCGAAGGGGAACCAGCAGAAGATTCAATTCATCGCGGCTGTCAACCACAAACCACGCATCGTCGTCATGGACGAAGCGTTCAGCGGACTTGACCCCGTCAACGTCGAATTGTTGAAGTCGACGGTGAAGGAGCTGCGCGACTCCGGCTCGAGCATCCTGTTCTCGACGCACCGGATGGAGCATGTCGAGGAGCTGTGCCGCAACATTACGATTTTGCATCGATCGAACACGGTCTTGAAGGGCAGCTTGAAGGAAATAAAAAAACAATTTCCGAGAGAACGTGTCATCCTTGGCACTGACAAAGAAATTAGCGGACTCGATCGGCTGGCTGGCGTAACCGGCGTCACACGCACGGAGCGCGGCTACGACATTGCGATCTCCTACGAAGCGGCGGGTGCTGACATTCTGCGTTTGGCGATGGAGCAGGCGAACGTGAATCATTTCGAAATTAAGGAACCGACGCTAAATGAAATCTTTATCCGAATGGTGGGTGATCGTCATGAATAGTTTCTGGACGGTAGTAGGGTTTACGATCCGGAATAAGGTCAAAGGCAAAGCTTTCGTAATTACTACGTTGATTATCGCGTTAATTATCAGCATCGGCATTAATCTTCCTTATATCATTGCACAGTTTGATAAAGGCGACAAAGTAACAAATATCGGCTATATCCAGTCGCAGAGCGAACAAGCGGCGAGCGGCACGGCAACAGGCGACAGCTTGAAGGCGTACTACGAGAAACAAGAAAATTCGAACATCGTGATGGTTCCTCTTGAGGACAAAGGCGATGCCTCGGCAAACGAGAAGCAGCTGAAAAAAGCTATCGATGAAGGGGAAATCAAAGGCTACCTTGAGTTCGGCGATATGACGGACAGCGGTTTCCCGGAAATGACTTACAAGTCCGAGAAGCTGATGGAATTCGGCATGACGGAATCAATACAGGGAGCGCTTTTGCAAATTCGCCAAACGAACGTGCTCCAAGATGCAGGCCTTTCGGCAGAGCAAATGGCGCAGCTATCGGCTCCGATCAAGATCGGCACCGTTCAGATTTATACCGGCGAGGGTTCGGGCAGCGGCAACACGGGCAGAACACCGGCGGAGCAAGGCGTCAACATGGGCGTCATCTATGTCATGATTATCTTCCTGTTCATGGCAATCATGACCTCCGGCAACATGATCGCGTCGGAGATTACGGCGGAGAAAAGCTCGCGCGTCATGGAAATCCTCATTACGAGCGTATCGCCGCTGAAGCAAATGTTCGGCAAAATATTCGGCATGTTCGTCGTCGTCATTGTGCAGGTCACATTCTACTTAGCCGTCATTCTGACGAACATATCCATGCCGCATAACAAAGGGGCATTAGGCAATCTCGACATCGACTTGTCGCTCGTTGATCCGATTCTGCTCATCTACGCGCTGCTGTTCTTCCTGACGGGCTTCTTCCTGTTCGCGACGCTGTATGCGGCGGTCGGTTCGATCGTAAGCCGGACGGAAGACCTGGGTCAAGCGGTCATGCCGCTGACATTCGTCTCTCTGGCGGGCTTCTACATCGCAATCTTTAGCATAAGCGCGCCGGACAGCATGCTCGTGAAGGTGACGTCGTACATTCCGGTCTTCTCGCCATTCGTCATGCTGCTCCGCCTTGGGCTGACGGAAGTGCCGATGTGGCAGACGCTTCTCTCTTTCGGCATCTTGCTCGTCTCGATCTACGCGGCGGTCTACATCTCCGCTAAGATCTACCGCACCGGCGTACTCATGTACGGCAAACGCCCTAGCTTGAAAGAAATCCGCAAGGCTATGAAGGCGTATAAGATTTAGGAGTAGTTCTTGGTTCCATCTGATTGCGGTTGCCTAAAATCGTTGGAAATTCCATCTGCTTCGAATTTACCTAATAAAGGTATTCAAAAGTTATTGAAAAAACCCACATTCGGCCTATCTGGCTCGATTGTGGGTTTTTTGCTTAGTTAGATGAGGTCCTATCCATTCTCATTTTCATTTTCATTCTCTTTATAGATGGAGATCAGCACGATTGCCTTATCTTCACCTATATTTCTTACTAAATGTGGCGTACATGCATTCCAACTAAAGGAATCACCTTCTCCAAATTCAGCCTTATCTTCCCCTTGTTCCGCGTAAATTCTCCCTTTAATGACCACATGGACCTCCTCGCCTTCATGAGCATGAGGAGTATTGCCAGTCGTAGAACCAGGAGGAAACTCTATAATCATCATCCGTACGTTTTTTGTGGAACTCAAGTGTTCGACTTTTAGATTTTCTGAACCGCTTGTAGTGATTGTCCGTTCGTCTTTCCGAACAATTCTCATTCGCTCTTCTTTCTTTAGAAGCAAGTAGGCAAGTGGCACTTTAAGTGCTTGAGCTATACTTTCTAATGTTGAGATGGACGGTGAGGTCTTATTCGTTTCAACCTGACTCATAAATCCTTGAGACAGGCCGGTTGTTTCGCATATTTGAGCGATTGTGATATTTTTTCGCTTCCGGATCGCTCGTATAGTGGAGCCAATATCCATCTAATCACACCTCTAGAATATTTGTAATACTAAATTTAATTTTATATTATCAATATTTGTGTTGACAAGTCAATGTAAATCGTTTTAAATTACACCTATAGAAAATATATTTCTATTACTAATATTTTTGGAGGGAAAAAGAATGACTAAAACAGCTTTTGTTTCCATAATCATGCGTGTGGTGTTGGGCATCATATTTATATTTCACGGAGTGGATAAGTTTCAGGGAATAAGCAATGTAGAAGCTTGGTTCAGTTCCATAGGCATTCCGGGAGTTTTAGCTTATGTTGTTGCAGCGCTTGAACTTATCGGCGGTATATTGTTGATCTTGGGGTTGTTTACTCGTTATGTAGCAGGATTGTTTGTCATCATACTCATCGGTGCAATTATAACCGCGAAATTATCGGCTGGACTTCTTGGTAACGGTCAAATGGCTGGTTATGAGCTGGATCTTGGATTCATCTTGGTCTCGTTGTATCTGGTTGTTGCCGATCGATCACCGTTCTCTGTTGACCGTTTTATTATGAGCAAGCGCAGTGAATAACTTACAGCATGGAGGAAACTAAGATGAATCCGAAATATCAATATGACGTTCACTTACCGGTTAAACTAGAGCAAGGAAAGAAATATCCGACGATCTTCACCTTCCACGGCAAAGGATCAAATGAACGAAATATGTTCGGTTTGGTTGCTCCATTGGCTGAAGAGTTCATCATCATTGGGGTTCGCGGTAATTTGCCGCTTGGTACGGGATTCCAATATTACGATTTGAAAAGCCTAGGAAACCCTATTCGAGAGATGTATGACCAAGCGGTTACAGATCTCGAAGCATTCATTCATTATGCGACTGAGGAGTATCCAATCGATCCTGACAAACGTTATTTGCTCGGCTTTAGCCAAGGTGCAATCCTGTCCATGACGCTTGCACTTACAATGGGAGATCAATTAAAGGGAATCGTAGCGTTGAATGGATATATTCCTGAGTTTGTGAAAACGGAGTATTCACTTCGAAGTGCTAAGGATGTTTCCATATTTGTCTCGCATGGGGAATTCGACTCCGTATTCCCGGTTCATATCGGCCACGAGACAGCTGCCTATTTAAAAGACCAGACGGAGCGCTTAACTTTCAAACTATATCCGACCGACCATGGCGTATCTGAAGAGAACCAGCATGATTTTATGAAGTGGATGAAGAAGGATGTCGAATTAAACATAAATAAGGAGTGAGATCACATGATGCCATCCTATTTTTTCGCGCACGGTGCACCATCAATCGTGCTCGATGATAACGAATATACAATGTTGCTTAAGCAATTTAAAGAGCACACACCAAGACCAAAAGCTATCGTTCTCTTCTCCGCTCATTGGGAGGAATCGATACAGACGGTTAGCGCTGCAGAAACTTATGAAACCATTTATGATTTTGGCGGGTTCCAAGATGAGCTTTACCAGATGACTTATCCGGCACAAAGTGACCGATCGTTAGTAGATCAGATTCAAAACTTGTTTACAAAGCATGGTGTTGAGAACGTTCAAAATGAAAAAAGAGGTTTGGACCACGGGGCATGGGCTGTTCTAAAACTACTGTATCCGGATGCAGATATTCCGGTCGTAGCGCTATCCGTAAATCGTTATTTATCTAATGAAAGGCAGTATCAAATCGGCAAGGCATTAGCGGAACTCCGCGAGCAGGATGTTCTTATCATCGGAAGCGGTGGGACCGTTCATAATTTACGGAAATTGAACTGGCGGTCGGAGGGAATTGATGAGTGGGGGGAACAATTCGACAACTGGATTCAAAGTAAGCTGGAGTCATGGGATACCGAAGCCCTGTTTCAATACCGTGAGCTCGCTCCCCATGCCCAAGAGGCCGTACCGACAAGTGAGCACTTCATTCCGCTTCTTCTCGCCATGGGAGCAGGTGACGTCAACCGCAACGCAAAACTTCTTCATCGCAGYTACCAATACGGTAACCTAAGCTTAAGCTGCTGGCAATTCAATTAAGATGAAATGAAAGAGGGCGGATCGGATGACATCCGCATTTAAGACGGCAGCGGAGAGAATAATAATATTTTCTATTGCCGCTGTGTATATTGCGTTGCAGGCGGCGCAGCTTGAGATGCTGGTCTTTCTGCTTGGTGGATTGGTGTTTTCTGCAATCGCCTTGCTGTTGCCAAAACTGAAGGGGATGACGTTTTGGCTCACGATTTTCTTTGTGACTATTGGAGTTGTACTTCTTGCGCTGCAGAAAGCAAATGCTAGGATTTGGTTCGAGTCGGCTGGAATAAACGTGACCATTGTAACGCTTTTCCTATTCGCTCCGTTGTTCGGAATTCCAGTTCGTATTCCTGAATACGTTAAGGCCTTGAAGCGGTTTTACGAAGCTAACCTGCACAGCAAGGCCGCTCTATTCTTGGGAACGCAGCTGCTCACTCAAATTATGGGCGTATTTATCAACGTAGGTTCGATACCGGTTGTTTATCAAATGGTCTTTATTAAACCGCAGCCAGGGATGAGCCGTTTGCTTGCAAATGCGCTCAACCGAGGTTTTGCGGGAGCGATTCTCTGGTCACCTTATTTCGCTGCCATGACACTAGTGACTTCAACGTTAGGACTGTCCTGGTCGTCCGTTCTGCCCTATATGCTTGGACTCGCCATTCTTAGCCTCGGCATAAGCTGGGCAGTCGATTTTCGGGAATTGCGTAACGCTAGTCTAGATGAATTTGAAGAGGCAGTAGACAAAAAGGAGAACTCGAATTTTCCAGTTGGACTCGGCATGTATTTAATAGGCGCCATAATTGTCATCTTAACTATGGAACGTATGATCAAGCTGCCAATGGTCTTATTAATCTGTATGGCTGCAGTAGCTTTCCCTTTGTTCTGGTGCATTATAAAGGGGACCATGAATATATACAGAGAAGGAATTATAAATCATATAACAATCACTTTGCCGGCTTTGCAGAAAGAGATTACGCTTTTTCTGGCCGCTGGCTTTTTCAGTGGCGCAATTGGGATTACAAACTTCGGCTCAAAGGTTCCGAATTTGCTTGAGTTTGTTCCAATGCCGATTTCCTTCACATTCACGATATTAACCGTTCTTTTGATTGCAAGCACTTCAATAATTGGTCTCCATCCAATCGTGCCAGTGACTATGCTCGCTGGAGCCATTGATCCCGTGAGCGTGCAAATCAGCCCAACTTATTTTGCGGTGCTGCTGCTTGGAAGCTGGGCTTTGTCTAATCCCATCTCGCCGGCTTCGGCTGTAAACAACTTGCTGTCCGGTTTACTAAAGAAATCAGTGTTTGAGATAGCTGCACCGAATTACAAGTTCGCCGGCTGTATGGCGCTCAGTTTGATCATTTTTTTAATGGTTGTGGTGAGGTATTAGAACAAAAAACAAGCTAATATTGAACTGACATATCATTTTCATGATCTATTTCTTGCCCTAGCTGCAGTCTGTATTCACTCAAGGACATGCCAAAATGCTTTTTAAACGACTAAAACAGGTACCCATACGCTAAACACTTTTTTTAAAGTGTCGAGTGTATGGGTACCTGTTTTGTGTTCGGCAACTGATTTTCCTGTTGCCTCTTTGAAAAATCTCCCTAAATAGACGTCTTGGAGCCGTTAAATCATAGAAGGATGCGAGTGCAATCTTTGTTTTTTTTTGAAAATCAAAATTTAGAGAGAATTATCTTTTTTAGAGAGCTGCAATGATGATTTATCAAAGGAAAATACACTTTTTTATGTTTTCAACACTTTTTTTATCAGCTACTGTGAAATAGAAATAAGCAACAATGGAGTCTTTTGAAGAGAAGGGGAGGTCGATCAGCTGGTGCGGATGATATTATCGCCGAGAAGCAAAAACAGATCAATGAACGGAGAATAGCGAACGGCTCGTAAGAGAGGGGTTCTCGAATGAGCAACCATTAAACATGATTAAAAAAGAAAGCGTTGTCATGTTATCCTGCGAATGGCTACGCCTTACTCTGCTAGGAATACCTCAACTACTGTTTCGACAATATGCTTTTTGTTTCAGGTTCATAAGCGGAGAAATTCAGAATTGGGAGGAAAGGTATTAATGATGAACAGATTCAAAAAAATCACTTCTGTAACATTGGCAGCTGCAATGATTATGACAACATTTACGTTTGTATTCTCAAATACGAGAGTAAATGCACAGCAAGTGACAGGTAATGCGCCTTTTATAAATTCGTGGCTGGTAACTGGTCCATTTGATGCGCCAGTAGTGGACAAGATTTACGGGACTGAAGTGGGTGAAAATGTAAATTATGCGCCGTTGGCATCAGAAATAACAGCATCGTCGTCAACGCTTGCAGTAAACCCTGTATCAAATTTGGTTGATGGAGACAAAAAAAAGCAATGGGTGACAGAAAGAGACTCTAGCC
>NZ_JBFTSN010000078.1:0-21372 GCF_056400045.1 Paenibacillus sp. 01L418 | reverse complement strand
GTGTGGAAGCAACCCAGCAATTGAGTCGGCCTATAAAGGTTCTGCTTGTAGATGATCATGAAATGGTGCGCATCGGACTTGCAGCGGTGCTTGATACCGAGGATGGAATTGAGGTTGTCGGTGAAGCGAGCAACGGCATGGACGGCATTCGATTAGCACAGGCATACAGACCGGACGTTGTACTTATGGATTTAGTTATGGATGGCATGGATGGTGTCGAGACGACAGCAAAACTGCTCGAGCTGTACCCGGAATGTAAGGTAATTGTATTGACGAGCTATTTGGATGATAGCAAGCTCTACCCTGTTATTGAAGCAGGCGCATTCAGTTATTTGCTGAAGACGTCGCGAGCGACCGAGATCGCGGATGCGATAAGGGCCGCTGCTCGCGGACAATCGGTACTGGAGTCGCAGGTAGCAGCTAAAATGATGAATCGCTTCCGGCAGCCAAAGCAGCAGGAGCAAGCTCCGCTGCATGATGAGCTGACTGAGCGCGAGATGGATGTATTGAAGCGGGTTGCACAGGGACGCTCCAATCAAGAAATTGCCGACGAGCTGTTTATAGGTGTGAAAACAGTGAAGTTTCATATTACGAATATTTTTAATAAGCTTGATGTGGATGATCGCACGCAAGCAGCCATTTATGCACATAGACAAGGAATTGCCGAATAAGTGTAGGACTACTGCTTAGCGGATATCGATAATACTTTTTGGTATAGCTGCTCGATATCATCTACATCGATTACTGGGATGGACGGGGGAACTATTGTTCCACTGTTGGCATCATTCCAAACCGCGGCTGCAAGAGGGTTGGGTACGCTGTGGAGCAGCTCGGAATCATCCGCAGTTCGAATCATAATGATTTTTGGGTAGGAGGCATCTTTGAATCCTTCGATAAGAATTACGTCGGCCTCGTTCATTTGTGAAATTAACAGCTGAAGCGGTTCGGCATGCTGTTTCATAATGGCTGTACGCTTTGAGGATGTGATAGCTGTTATATCAGCCCCTGCCTCTTGATGCCTCCATGTATCCGTTCCTGGTGTATCGATCTGAAAATCATGCGCGTCGCGTTTGATTGTCCCAACTTTATATCCTGCTTGTTTGAAGCGTTCTGTTAGCCGGCAAACCAATGTGGTTTTGCCGGTATTTTTGTATCCAACAATTTGAACGATTAATGGCATGGGCTTCTCCTTCATGGCGCTTGATGACCGTAATTGCCAATAGTTTAACATACATTGTAAAATGGATGCTGAACAAGCTGCCGAAGGTTACGTAAGGCGGCGAGATGAGCGGAGGTTGAATATGACTGAGAGTGGCGAAGCGAGCGGAAGTAGGGATAAGGCTGATCGCGTTGAGGCGAGTGGGAGTAGAGATATGGCTAATCGCGGTGAGGCGAGTGAGGGCATGGATAAGGCTGATCGCGGTGAGACGAATGAGGGCATAGATAAGGCTGATCGCATTGAGGTGAGCGGAAGTAGGGATAATGCTAATCGCATTGAGGCGAATGAGAGGAAACAGATGAGCCGGTTCAAACGGCAGGCTGTGAAGGTGGAAGAAGCGCAGCAGCGGCTGCTTGCTGCTGCGGATGGGCTAGCCCTCGGCAGCGAGCTTGTGCCGCTGCGGGCTAGCGGCGGCCGATGGCTTGCGCAGACGATAGCTGCGACAAGCGACTGGCCGCCCTTCGCGCGCTCGGGCCTCGACGGCTACGCCGTGCGCGCGGCAGATATCGCGTCAGCGTCGCCAGGTACGCCGGCGACGCTGCGCGTGGTTGATTCGGTTGCAGCGGGCGAGCTCGCCCTTGCGACCGTGCAGAAGGGCACTGCCGTGCGCATCATGACTGGCGCGGCTGTGCCTATGGGGGCTGACGCGGTCGTCATGCTTGAGCAGACCGCGGAAGCGATGCTGGCTGATGGCTCGCCGGCGGTGCTGATTAAGCACGCCGCCGCGGCAGGCCAGCACATTGCGCCCCAAGGCGAGGAGTTTCGCCTTGGGGGCGTTTTGGCTTGTCCCGGGACGCTTGTGCGACCGGGACATATTGCGCTGCTAGCCACCTTCGGCTATGCCGAGGTGGCGGTTGGCAAGCGCCCGCGCGTAGCGATATTTGCGACCGGCAGCGAATTGCTGGCGGTCGAGGCTCCGCTGGCGGCGGGGCAGATCCGCGACAGCAACAGCTTTATGGTCGCTGCTATGGTGGAGCAGAGCGGCGGAGTAGCGGTTATGTGCGGATCATTGGAAGACAAGCCTGATGCTGTTGAGGCTGCTTTGGCGAGTGTATGGGATGATGTTGATTTGATTGTCACAACAGGCGGTGTATCTGTAGGGGACTTTGATGTCATGTCAGACATCATAAGGTCGATAAAGAACAATAGTGTATCTGGCAGCGAAGATGCAAGCCGAGTGTTCTTCGACAAAGTTGCGATGAGACCGGGCAGTCCAACGTCAGCGGCAATGCTTAACGGCAAGCTGCTGCTCGCCTTGTCCGGCAATCCCGGTGCTTGTTTTGTTGGATTTGAATTATTCGTTCGTCCGGTGCTGCTGCGATTGCAGGGAGCAAGTGAAGCATTGCCTCGTAAAGTAAAAGCAAAACTGCGGACAGCTGTGAATAAGCCAAGTCCCCATGATCGTTTTGTGCGCACAACACTCATCAGCACGGAAGATGGAAGCTTGGATGCTGACCCGCTAGCCTATTCCAAATCGAGTATGATGGCTTCCATTCCGGATGCAGAAGGATTAGCAATCATTCCGTCAGGCTCGAGAGGAGCAGAAGCGGGTGATATCATTGAGGTCGTTCTTATCCCTTAACATGGAATTTAGTGAAAATAAAGGTTTTTATTATATAAAACGGGAGGATATAGTCGGTACGGAGCCGAATATATCACTTACATAGAGTGACAAGAAGCAGCTTTGCGAACGTGGCATGCCCTTTCGGATTTAACTTTAAAGGAACCGATTCAAGACTAATCCAACATATGGAATTGGCGAGTAGGTTTGCATAGAACTGTAGTAAGCAGCGTAAGGAAGAGTTGATGTTAGAGGTGACTGGAGCAGATCAACGGCCTTATGCTGCTCGGCATAGGTAAGTGCATATTTTATGCCAGTAAGCATACCTTCTGATCCAAGCATTAGCCTCTGCATACGGCTGGAAGAGTACGACAGCTTTTGTTTTTGCTCCATATGGATGGAAGTTGGCAGCAAACTCTTGCTGATTTCGTTCTGAACAGAAATAAGGCTAGCTGTTCGATCTCTATTTTCTGATGAAATGCTATAGGTAGAATCCGCAATCCACTTGCCGTCTGTTGTACTGCGTCGCAGTCCGATCTCCTCCGCTGCGGGATGCCTCAAAGCCAGCTCAATACTTTCCCACAGCTCTGGTTTCAAATCATCAGCATGTGCTCTGTAATGATCCTCCAACTGATTGAGCATTGCAGTAAGGCGATGCAAACTGCCTGCAATTGGCTTGTCCGTGTACAATTCGTTACTTAATTGCTTGTTTATCTGCTCGATGTCGTACTGAGCTTGTTTAGCCTTATTAAGCCAAGAAGCAGCACTGTTAGCAGCTTGCTGGAAATCGCGCGTTAAGCTCTTGTTATATTCTGGGGCTTGCTGAGCTTCGCCATCCCGATAAGGATAATAAGCATAAGGGCTAATGGCTTGTACGGTGGAGTATGCATAGGATCGTTCAATGCCTCGAATGGAACGTATCGATGTGCTCATTAGAAAACTCCTTTCTCACTCCATTGGTATATGTTGTGTCAGCGTACTATACGGTGATTAAAAAGACTGGCGAAAGCTGTCAGCAGCATCAATAAAATAAATAAGCGGCGCATCTCCGCTGAGCTCGCCGCTTTGCCATTTACAGCAATAGAAACAAGAATGCGATTGAAGCCAAATCAAGAGCGAGCGCGTCGCCCCATGGATAATAAGGCCGTTCTCCATAATAGTAAGGATCATAAGGGTAAGCTTGCGTTTGAACTTGCGTTGAAGCGGATTTATGAGCCATCTCTTTTTTACCTTTACCGCCTTTTTTGTTTTTTGAAACTTGCGGCTTTGCATTTGCGGTCGCGGCTTCCGTTTCGCCGGAGCCTGCGTTTAAATGCAATCTGCCGCTTTCGCAGGAGCTAAGTATGCCAAAGTGGCGCATGCCGTCATTCATAATCACACATACTGGATACCCGCAAAAACGACTGACGACTTCTTCGTGCAATGGATAAATGCGTTCCATTTGCTGATGACACCTCCAAAGTGTAATGGGAATAAAGCGCTTGAGCGTGTTGTTTTGGCATTTTGCTATGAGAGGCTAGACTCAAAGCATTTATTCCAGCATTCCTGCAACCAGTGTATTCACCTACAGGCAAACGTGTATGGATGTTTACCCATTTGGAAGAGGACAGGAGTGAATAATAATGTATATTCCGAAAAACACACCTCCCGCTCGCCACCGTATGTCAGCAAAGCAGCGAGCCAAACAAACGAAGGTTGGAATCATGCTAGCGATGCTCGTGATTTTGATATGTGCAGCATGGGCGATGTGGCAGGCCGACAGGGAACCGAAGGAAGCAACTTCAGCGGAACAGCTTCTTCAGCATGATTTGGGAGAGCTGTGGTTATGGAGCGACGACCAAATGAAAAGCAGCTCTGAGGGAGCGCAGTGGTCGATTCGATGGAATGTAACGGGCAAGGAAGGAGCCATGGAGGAGCTTACTCAGCAAATGTTTTCACAGGAACCGGGAAAAGCTAGCAGCATACTGGTGCAGAACCAGAATGAGGGCAAAACAGTCACTGGCGTTATCCCGTCATACGGCGGACAAGTTTCAATTAGTCTCACGCAGATCGACAGCAATGGCGAACAGCTTATGGTTATATTGGAAACTAAGCCAACAGAAATGACCAAAAAAAATAAGCTGCTGCAAGTGACAGCAGAAGTTTCCGCACAGATCGCACGTATTTCCCCTGCGTTTACGACGAGTATGAAAGTACAAGGTTATACGAAAAATAGTCAAGCCATTGAGCGTTTGGTTAGGCTGACAGATGCCAAAGCAGTGGATCATTATGAAGATAAAGGCACGACAAGCGACATGTTTTATACCCGAAAGCTGCATTCAGCCATCACCGTTGAAAATGGGAAAACAGCCAATCTTCAAATCGCTTTGCATAAAGAGACAAATTCAGATCAAACGGCATTGACGATCGGTGTGCCTGTCATTACGGGTGAATACAGTGCCAATGCGACGGCAAGCCCATAGATGGGTATACTTTGATTAGAATTAGTAACGGATCTTATCAGTATTTTTTATGACATGTTGAATAGCGAATTAAAGTTGAATATGCTAAACTACATATCATGTAAAGTTGTATAAAAATACATAGGGAAAGAATGAGGCAAATGACATATAATAATAATCTTGAATCCGTCTCTGCAGAAGGTGCTGTATATTACCTCTTCGGAGCAACGGGCGATTTGGCTCGGCGCAAGCTGTTTCCAGCCCTTTTCAGTTTATATAAAGAAGGCAAGCTCACGGAAAACTTTGCCGTCGTTGGTCTAGCAAGACGTCCTCGTACGAATGAACAATTTCGTGCTGACCTTTATGAATCTATTGTAGAGTTTTGTCGTTACAAAGCGGACGATGCTGAACTTTGGAATCGTTTTGCAGAACATTTCGTATATATGTCACTCGATATTAACGATGTAGAAGGCTTCCGCGAGCTTAGCAAATTGTCTGAGCAGCTTGACGTGAAGTTCAACATTCCCGGCAACCGTCTTTTTTACTTGGCCCTTGCGCCTTCACTTTTCGGTCCGGTATCATTCAATTTGCGCGACGGCGGATTGCTTGAATCAAACGGTTGGCATCGCGTCGTAATCGAGAAGCCATTTGGCTACGATCTTCCATCGGCTCAGAAGCTGAATGAACAGATTAACCAAGTGTTTAAGGAAGAAGAAATATACCGTATCGATCACTATCTAGGCAAGGAAATGGTTCAAAACATTCAAGTTATTCGTTTTGCTAATGCTTTTTTTGAGCCTTTGTGGAATAATAACCATATTGCCAATGTTCAAATTACATTATCCGAAACGGTTGGCGTTGAGGATCGCGGAGGCTATTACGACAAATCGGGAGCTTTGCGCGACATGGGTCAGAACCATATGCTGCAAATGCTTACGATGATTGCTATGGAGCCGCCAAGCCGCTTGCACGGAGAAGATATTCGTGATGAGAAGGTAAAGGTGCTTCGTTCACTGCGTAATTATACGTCCAGTGATGAGGTTCGCTCGCACGTCGTACGCGGTCAATACAGCGAAGGCAGCCATCATGGCAAAGAGCTTATGGGCTACCGCCAAGAGGATTCTGTTGGCGAGGACTCCACGACTGAAACTTATTTTGCTGCCAAAGTATTAGTGGACAACTTCCGCTGGGCTGGCGTGCCTTTCTATATTAGAACGGGCAAACGTCTACCTGTAAAAACAACGGAGGTCGTCATCGAGTTCAAATCGATGCCGCAAAATGTTCTATTTGCGCAGCGTCATGATTTGGCGCCGAATTTGCTCGTTATTCGCGTAAACCCGCTTGAGGGCATATATATTAAAGTAAACGCAAAGACACCTGGTCAAAACAATTCGGTACAGCCAGTCGCCATGGAGTTCTGCCAAAGCTGCCAAATCGGCTTAAATACGCCTGAAGCGTACGAACGCCTCATTCATGATGCGGCACGCGGCGACTCCACTTACTTCACTCGCTGGGATGAAGTTTCCCAAGCATGGGCGTTTGTGGATCGAATTGCACAAGCATGGCGTGAAGATAAAAGCGATTTGAAGCTGTATCCAGCGGGATCATGGGGTCCAGAAGCTGCGGATGAAATGCTAAAAGAAGATGGTTTMCATTGGTGGCCGGTTAACGGACAAGAGGAAGATAACGTCATTTGGGTTTCGAACAGCGGGAAATAATCGCTGCCGCATACCTTACGTAATGAAGGGAAGACAAGCATGAGCCAATCGTTAAGTGAAGAAATTAAACAGGAAGTAGATAAGCGCCGCACATTCGCGATTATCTCTCACCCGGATGCAGGAAAAACGACCCTCACTGAGAAGCTCCTCCTATTCGGAGGAGCCATTCGGCTTGCAGGGTCAGTTAAGGCGCGCAAAGCGAGCCGTCATGCAACATCCGACTGGATGGAAATTGAGAAACAACGCGGTATCTCGGTAACGTCCAGCGTAATGCAGTTCGATTATTTGGGACATCGCGTTAACATTCTTGATACGCCTGGTCACCAAGATTTCAGTGAGGACACATATCGTACGCTTACCGCAGCCGACAGCGCCGTCATGCTTATTGACGTTGCCAAAGGTGTCGAGGCACAAACGATCAAGCTGTTCCAGGTTTGCCGCAAACGCGGCATTCCGATTTTCACTTTTATTAACAAGCTGGACCGTGAAGGGCAAAGTCCATTTGAATTAATGGAGGAGCTTGAGCGTGTCTTAGGCATTCGCGCTGTTCCAATGAACTGGCCAATCGGCATGGGACGTGAGCTTTGCGGTGTTTATGACCGAATGAAAACACAGGTCGAGCTTTTCCAAGGAAATGACCACTCGACAATCGAGGTTCGTCCCGTTAGCGATTATAATGATCCTGTTATTCGTGAGATGGCTGGAGATTATTTAACAGATCAGCTTATTGGTGATCTTGAGCTGCTGGATGTCGCTGGTGATCAATTTGATTTTGAGAAAGTGCAAGCGGGTGAATTGACGCCTCTTTTCTTCGGAAGCGCGGTTAATAACTTTGGCGTGCAAACTTTTCTAGAAAACTTCCTTCAACTAGCTCCTAAGCCGACGTCGCGCAACAGCACGACAGGTCAGATTGAACCGACGAATGAGAAATTTACGGGATATGTTTTCAAAATTCAAGCGAATATGAACCCGGCCCATCGTGACCGAATTGCTTTCCTTCGGATTTGCTCCGGCAAATTCGAGCGCGGAATGAGCGTTCGTCATGTGCGTAATGGCAAGGACATTAAGCTTGCGCAGCCTCAGCAGTTTCTAGCGCAAGACCGTGATATCGTGGATACGGCGTATCCGGGCGATATTATCGGTTTGTTTGATCCAGGCATTTTCCGAATCGGCGATTCATTATCACAAGGCGGCGAAGTTGTGTTCGATGAGCTTCCAACGTTCTCGCCTGAAATTTTTGCTAAAGTAACCGTTAAAAATGCGTTGAAGCACAAGCAGTACCAAAAAGGCATTGATCAGCTCACGGAGGAAGGCACGATTCAAGTGTTCCACTCCACAGGCAACTTCGACGAGACGATTCTCGGCGTTGTTGGTCATTTGCAATTTGAGGTATTTGAGCATCGAATGAAAGCGGAGTACGGCGTAGATATTCAATTGCACCGGATGCAGTTCCAATTTGCCCGCTGGATCGTTGATGATAATATTGACCCTAGCAAATTCCGAATCAATACGACGCTCGTAAAGGACAAGAAGGGCAACTTTGTCGTCTTGTTCGAGAACGAATATGCGATGCGTACGGCAGTAGACAAGAATCCAACGTCTAAGTTTCTGGAAACTGCGCCTTAAGGGTAGGGATATAGGCACGTTTAAAGCATCCTCGGCCAATCGCGCAGCAGCGCTTGCGGCTGGGGATGCTTTTTATATCCATCTCCTTGAATTTCAGTGCTAAAACGAATCTTTACCCGTATAATAAATGGATAAAAAACGATAGGTGGCTAGTCATTCATGAAAACAATCATGTTCACCGGGGGAGGCTCAGCCGGACACGTTACCGTTAATATGGCCTTGATCCCGCATTTTTTGGAAGAGGGCTGGTCAGTCCAATATATCGGATCGGAGAGCGGTATTGAAAGGCAGCTTATCGCAACGATTCCAGAGGTTAAGTATTTTCCGATATCGACGGGAAAGCTGAGAAGGTACATGGATATTCAGAACATTAAGGACCCGTTCAAGGTAGTAAAAGGCCTTTATCAAGCTTATCGCCTCATTAAGCAAAATAAACCGAATGTCATCTTCTCCAAAGGCGGATTTGTATCCGTACCTGTCGTTATTGGCGCATGGCTAAACAAGGTGCCGCTGCTTATTCATGAATCCGATCTGACGCCAGGTCTCGCGAATCGGTTATCGATCCCTTTTGCTACAGGGGTATGTACGACTTTTCCTGAGACGGGCAGCATGCTGAAGGCTGATAAAAGCAGGCATGTAGGAGCAGTTATACGTGAGGAAGTGAAGCAGGGCAACGCGGATAGAGGCAGAACCTTTTGCGGATTTACCAAAAACAAACCTGTCATCTTGATTATGGGTGGAAGCTTGGGTGCACGCAAAATTAATCAGGCGGTCAGACAGTCATTAACAAGCCTTACCAAAAGCTTTCAAATCGTTCATCTCTGCGGTAAAAATCAAGTTGACCCGTCGCTTGCTATGCCTGGCTATAAGCAATTCGAATTTGTGAATGAGCAATTGCCGGATGTATTGGCGATGACGGACCTTGTGATTTCACGAGCAGGCTCTAATTCCATATTTGAGTTTTTATCCTTAAAGAAGCCGATGCTGCTTATTCCTCTAACACGGGAACAGAGCCGAGGAGATCAAATTTTGAATGCCCAGTCGTTTGAGAAATCGGGTTATGCCGACGTATTGTATGAAGAGAAGCTGACGGCAAGCACTCTTGTTGAGAGTGTCGAGCGTTTGTACCAAAACCGTAAATCCTATATTGATAGGATGAACATGAGTGAGGAAGCAAATGCGCTGTCCGCTGTTTTTGAATGGATTAATGAAATAGCGAAGAAGTAGGTAACTGCAAGAGACAACGAGAAAAAACGATCTGGGACGCCGATGCAAGCGTTCTGGATCGTTTTTTTGTAATGAGGGCAACGATAGAAAAATATGCAAAAAGTTTATTGACGCTAAAACGTTTTCATGCAATAATGTACGCGTGTACATTAAAATGAAATGACAACTTAGCATATTAGTTTTTCAGGAGGAAAATGATTATTAGCAGGAAAGAAGTTGCGAAACTAGCTGGTGTTTCAGAGGCGACTGTTTCGAGAGTGATGAACAGCGTCGGCCCTATCAAAGAGGAAACGCGTGAACGTGTATTACAAGCCGCGGCTGAGCTTGGATACGTACCGAATGCGCTTGCTCAGCAATTTGCTCGAAGGAAGAGCGGGAATATTGGCGTCATATTGCCATTCGTGCCAAAGGTTCATTTGTTTTCCACTTACTATTTTTCGGAAATATTAAGTGGAATTGGTGAAACAGCGAAGCGCTGCGGCTATGACCTGCTTCTTATTTTTAGAGAACCGGATGGGGCGAGAGATTACGCTAAGCTATTTCGCACGCATAAGATTGATGCTTGCATCGTTTTAGGCTCACAAAATGTGCCTGAAGAAAGAGCCGCCCTTGCTGAGCTGAAGGCTGAAAACTTTCCTTTCTGCCTTGTGAATCAGCGGTTTGATGCGGAGCATTATCGTACTGTCGATGCTGATCATGTTTCAGGCAGCAAGGCAGCCGTATCGCATTTGTTGAGTCAGGGCAGCCGCAGTATTGCTTTTGTTAACGGCCCGCTGCAATATTCCAATAGTGCCGATAGGCAGGAAGGCTACAAAGCGGCTCTAATGGAAGCGGGACTTGCTTATGAGCCTAGTCTAATCTATCACGGTAATTACAGCCGAAAGAGCGGAGCGGAGCTCGCGGAGCAATTGGCGGAACAAATTAAAGAAGGCAATATCGATGCGGTATTTGCGGCTAATGATCGAATGGCAATCGGCCTGATGCAGCGCTTGCGGGAACTGGGAGTTGAAGCTGGCGAGCATTATGCGCTAGTTGGATATGATGACTCAGACGGCTCGCGCATCATTAGTCCAAGGCTTTCAACCGTTGCTGTTCCTTTCTATGAAATGGGTAAGCTTGCAGCTGCTAGATTGCTGGACCCGGATCAGAAAACGGAAACGTCAGATTCACAAACAGATGTTTTACCGGTCAGCCTGATCACAAGAGAAACGTCAAGACTCAAACGTTAAATCCTGAATACGAGTTTTTCTGCTCCATTCTATTTCAATTGCGGGACGCGATCTTATCGCTAGAGGCAGCATAAGGCGTTTACGCTTAAGAGAGGCGGATTATTATGGATAAAGTAAAAGTTGGCATGGTTGGTTATAAGTTTATGGGGAAGGCACATAGCAACGCATACCGCGCGCTTCCGATGTTTTTCCCGAATGCGATTAAACCGGAGATGACGGCCATTTGCGGACGTGATTCAGAAGGTGTTGAGCAAGCACGGTCACAATTCGGCTGGGAAAGTGCTGAAACGGATTGGAATGCGCTCGTTAACCGCGAGGATATCGACTTAATCGATATTAATGCACCAAGTGATGCACATAAGGCTATCGCTCTAGCAGCAGCGGCAGCTGGCAAACATATCTTTTGTGAGAAGCCGCTGGCGCTTACGCTTGAAGACTCCCGTGAAATGCTTGATGCTGCAGAAAAAGCAGGCGTGAAGCATATGGTAGGTTTTAACTATCGATTTGCACCTGCTGTACAGCTTGCCAAAAAATTGGTGTCAGATGGCAGGCTCGGTGAAATCTATCATTTCCGCGCTGTGTTTTTGCAAGATTGGATTATCGATCCGAGCTTCCCGCTCGTATGGCGTCTTCAGAAGGAAATTGCAGGCTCCGGCTCACATGGTGATTTAGGAGCACATTTGATAGATATGGCGCGTTTTCTCGTTGGAGAATTCAATGAGGTTATCGGCATGAGCGAAACTTTCGTTAAAGAGCGTCCGATTGCTTCAGCTATGACAGGCCTTAGCGCAAAGGGAAGCGAGGGTGGACCGCTCGGAGAAGTAACAGTGGATGATGCAACCATGTTTATGACACGCTTTGCTAACGGCGCGCTGGGCAGCTTTGAGGCGACTCGCTTCGCAGCCGGCCATCGCTGTACGAACGCTTTTGAAATTAACGGCAGTAAAGGAAGCATCAAGTTTGATTTTGAGCGGATGAATGAGCTTCAAGTTTATTTCACCGATGATGCCGAGGATGTTCAAGGCTTCCGCCGCGTACTTGCAACCGATCCATCGCATGCGTATATGGACGCTTGGTGGCCAGCTGGACATACCATTGGATACGAGCACACGTTTACACATGAAATGCATGAGCTGATGCAAGCTTTTGCTGAAGATCGTCAGCCCGTTCCGAACTTTGTAGATGGCGTGAAATGCCAAGAGGTTCTGGAGGCGGTAGATCGTTCGATTGCAGAACGCCGCTGGGTAGCAATTAGCGAATTATCGTAAGCCATATAGGGTATTAGTTAGGAGATTACTTAGCGCTTGGAGAGAGGCAGGAGAAGGTAATGAAAAAAGCACTAATCGTATGGGGCGGCTGGGATGGACATCAGCCGAAAGAGGTAGCTGAAATTTTTCGTGAGGTGCTTGCAGCTGAGGACTTCGAGGTAGAGGTATCCGATACATTGGAAGCATTTGCAGATGCAGAAAAACTGTTGGGACTTGATCTCATCGTACCCGTATGGACGATGGCACGGATCGAGCAGAAGCTTGTCGATAATGTATCTGCAGCTGTTCAAAGCGGCGTAGGTTTGGCAGGATGCCATGGCGGAATGTGCGATGCGTTCCGTGAAAATGTAGACTGGCAGTTTATGACCGGCGGACAATGGGTAGCTCACCCAGGCAATGACGGTGTTGAATACACGGTTAATATTAATAATTCATCCAGTCAGCTGACAGAAGGAATTGAAGATTTTGTTGTCAGCTCTGAGCAATATTATTTGCATGTGGATCCGGCAGTTGAAGTGCTGGCGACAACACGTTTTCCGCTGACACCGGGACCGCATTCCCTCAACAAGGCAGTCGATATGCCGGTTGTATGGACGAAGCGCTGGGGTGTTGGACGCGTATATTACAACTCGCTTGGTCATCAAGCTAATATTATCGAGATTGAAGCGGTGAAAGAGCTTATGAGACGCGGCTTCTTGTGGTGTGCGGAAGGTAAAGCAAATGCGCTGGCAGCAGGCAAAACAGCTTCTGCTTATAGCGGTATGGCAGATAATCAGTTGTAAATCGCAATTATAATAATCTTAGGATATGAGAAGAGGGACAAGAGATTATGGAAAAGATCAAAGCAGGCATTATAGGAACAGGCAATATTAGCGGCATCTATTTTGAAAACGGCAATCGTTTTGATGCCTTGCAGGTTGTAGCTTGCGCAGATTTAGATGTGGAGAGAGCCAAAGCAAAAGGCGAGCAGTTTGGCGTTCGCGGTTGTTCGGTTGAGGAGCTGCTTGCTGATCCGGAAGTTCAAATGATAATCAATTTGACGATCCCACAAGCGCATGCTTCGGTGTGCTTGCAAGCTCTTGAAGCAGGCAAACATGTTTATGTTGAGAAGCCATTTGCAGTTACTCGTGAAGAGGCGCAGCAGGTACTTGAGCTTGCTGAGAAAAAAGGTCTTTATGTTGGAAGCGCGCCGGATACATTCCTTGGCGGCGGCATCCAAACGAGCATTAAGCTGCTTGAGGACGGATGGATCGGTACGCCGATTGGCGCGACTGCATTCATGGTGTGCGGCGGGCATGAATCATGGCATCCGGCTCCTGAATTTTATTATCAAAAGGGCGGCGGCCCGATGTTTGATATGGGGCCATACTATTTAACCGCGCTTGTAGCGCTTCTTGGACCGATCACTCGTGTAACGGGTTCGGCACGTATCTCTTTCCCAGAGAGAACGATTACAAGCAAACCGAAATACGGCCAACAGGTAGAGGTTGAAGTACCAACTCATATCGCTGGAGTAATGGACTTTGCGTCTGGTCCAATCGGAACATTGCTCACAAGCTTTGATGTGAAAGGCGGCTCAACGCTTCCGCGAATCGAAATATACGGCAGCGCGGGCACACTTCTTGTCCCAGATCCAAATGGGTTTGGCGGACAAATTAAAATTTGGCGTGCGGGCTCAAATGAATGGTCAGATATTCCGCTTGCATACGGATACACAGAGAACGCTCGTGGTGTCGGTGCAGCAGATATGGCCAAAGCGATTCAAACCGGTCGTAAGCATCGCGCTAATGGCGAGCTTGCTTATCATGTACTCGAAGCTATGCATGGCTTCCATGACGCGTCGGAACAAGGCGTGCATTATGTTATGAAAAGCACTTGTGAGCGCCCAGCGCCATTGCCGCTTGGTTTGCAGCCATTCTGCTTGGATTAAGAAAGGCTGAAGAGCATTAACGGCTAGAATGTAAAGTCATTTTAAAAAAGAGCTGTCCCAAAAGTAGATGTATCTACGATTGGAACAGCTCTTGCTTTTTTGATGAAACATAGGCCGGACGATGTTCTCACTTTAACAATCTTATAGCTAACGAACCCAGCAGGTCTTATTCAAACCATTCGTAATAGATTTAAATTGTAATGAACTACAGAATCGTTATTTCGAGAAAAATAGCTCGGAACACCATGTATATCATGATATAACGTTTATCAGGTTCGTTAAAATGAAAGAAGAGTCGTTTTCTGCATAATAAGTATGATACAGTTCGCTAGAGAAATGATTAAGTTATTATGCAATGTCGGCGAGACCAATAATTKAATCCGCCGGGAATAGCCTTTGGTGTACTATTTTTTCATGCTCTCCAACATTTTGTCCAAAGTGAGCTATTGATCCATCGATCTGAATATTTTTGAGACAGCTTCTTTCGAATGTTGGCTATTATTTTATCCAAGCGGCAACCTTGTCAGGATTTTGCTCAACCCAAGCTTTAGCAGCTGCTTCTGGCGTTTCGCCTTCTTGGATTTTGATCATAACGGAAGCCATATCATCTGGCGTCCAATTAAACTGATCGAGGAATGCATAAGCTTCAGGAAGATCATCCTTTAGGCCTTGACGGGCGATTGTATGAATCTGTTCATCTCCGCCATATACATTTTTAGGATCTGCCAAATATTTCAGCTCCATCTTGGCGAACATCCAGTGCGGTGTCCAGCCTGTCACAACAATCGGCTCTTTGTTAGCATAAGCCTTCTCAAGCTGCTGAGTCATCGCTGCGGAGGAACTTTCAAGCAGCTTCCATTTATCTCGCAGATTATATTGATCTAATACTTTTTCTGTCGACATCATAAGACCAGCACCCGGCTCAATACCGATAATCGTATGATCTACTTCTGCGCCAACGGCATCGTTAAGCTCGTCAATGCTGTTAACATCCATATATTTAGGGACGACTAGACCAATTTTTGTTCCTTCAAGATTTGGTCCTAGATCATCAAATTTACCGTTATATTTTTCGATGTACGATGCATGTGTTGTAGGAAGCCATGCAGCTACCATCGCATCTGCACTGCCGTCAGAAATACCAGCCCACATAGGCCCCGCATCAACTTGCATCATATCAACTTTGTAATTAAGCTTCTGCTCAAGTACTTCCTTCACAACATACGTGCTTGCTATCTCAGAATCCCAAGCCACATAAGCAAGCGTTACTTTTTTCTTTGCGCCTTCATTGTTCGAAGAGCATCCAGCGACTAAAGCCATGGTCATAACAGCAGCAACAATTACACTCATTTTATTAAATTTCAAAAAATCACTCCTTAAAGTTTGCGCAGCAAACTAACATCGAAAGCATACGCTTAAATTTTGCGCAGCAAAATACTTCGTAAGCATGCGCTCAAATTTAACGCAGCAAACTAGCATTGAGCATGCGCTTAACGTTTATAAATTAGTTTAAGTGGTTTTGCTTTTACGAATAATTTGTTGGGTCAGTCGGTCTAAAATAATGGCTAATATAACAATGGCAAGACCAGCTTCAAACCCAACGCCGGTATTTCCTTGCGTCACTGCACGATATACATAAGCTCCTACACCTTGAGCACCAATCATGGATGCAATGACAACCATCGATAGTGACAACATAATGGTCTGGTTAATGCCGGCCATAATGGTTGGCATGGCAATAGGAAGCTGCAGCTTGAATAATTTTTGCGTTGGCGTAGAGCCGAAGGCATCTGCTGCTTCTACTAATTCGGCAGGGACTTGGCGAATGCCAAGATTCGTTAATCGTATCGTTGGCGGGATTGCAAAAATAATCGAAGAGATCACGCCAGGAACAACACCCAAGGAGAAGAACGTTACAGCTGGGAGCAAATAAACGAAGGCTGGCATCGTCTGCATAAGATCAAGCAATGGTGTAATGATTTTTTGGAAATTGGTGTAGCGAGCACACAAAATTCCAATAGGAACGCCAATCAGCACGGATATGAAAGCTGCAGTCAAAACGAGGGCTAGTGTCTGCATTGTTTGGCTCCATAAGCCGAGGTTTTCTATGATTAGCAATCCGATAAGTGTGAATATTCCCATTTTCCACTTGCCGATAAGCCAAGCCAAAATAGTGAATATCAAAATAAGCACTAGCGCTGGAAACCAATTGAGAGCGACATCCAAGCCATTTACAGTTTCGCCGACAACTGTGCGTATTAATTTGAAAAAAGGGTCGAAATGAGCTTCAAACCAAGCTTCCAGCCATTCGATCCAGTCAGCTAATGGGATTTTAGGTAGATTCAATACGTTCACCAGCCTCTAATACGGAATTTCCAGCTAATGCGGCTAGAACCGCGCCCTTGATGACGATGCCTTTAAGGCGCCCGTTTGCATCAATAATGGAAATGGGGAATTTCGAATTACTCATTAATTCAAACAACTCATTAAGCAGCGTATCCGGCTGTGCGAATGGTGCTTCTCGCTCCATTGCATCTTCAAGCTTTTGGCCGTTTTTAATTGCATTCGCTGCTTCTTCTGCCGTTATAACGCCAAGCAGGCGCATACCTTTGTCGACAACGTAAAGGCTCGATACTCCGCGGTCACGCATAAATTGCAAAGCAACACGCGGACCTTTCTCGATGGTTATCGTTTCAGGTTTAATCATGACATGTGATGCTGTAAATACTTTGGATAAATCAACGTCCTCGACGAAACGCTCAACATATTTGTTCGCTGGCTGCATCAATATTTCTTCAGGTGATCCAATTTGGACGATGCTTCCGTCCTTCATCAAAGCGATTTGATCACCGATCCGCAGTGCTTCGTTTAAGTCATGGGTAATGAAAACAATTGTTTTCTTCATTTTGGATTGAAGCTCAAGCAGCTCATCCTGCATATCCTTCCGAATTAAAGGATCGAGTGCGCCAAATGCTTCATCCATAAGCAGAACATCCGGATCGTTAGCAAGTCCTCTTGCGAGTCCAACGCGCTGCTGCATACCGCCGCTTAATTGGTCAGGATAGCTGTCTGCCCATCCTTTCAATCCAACAAGCTCTAGCGAATGCATCGCCATTTCTCTGCGTTTTTTCTTATCGATGCCCTGTACCTCTAGTCCATATTCAATGTTTTGAATAACGGTGCGATGCGGAAACAGTGCGAACTTCTGAAATACCATACCTACATTTTTTCTTCTAAATTGCCGCAGCTGCTCTGGTGACATCTTAAGTACATCTGTCCCGTTAAACAGGACTTGACCTAAAGTAGGTTCAATTAATCGATTGAGAAGACGTACAAGTGTCGACTTACCGCTACCCGACAAGCCCATAATAACAAATATTTGTCCCTCTTCAATCGAGAAATTGGCTTGGTTCACCCCAACCGTAAGTTTTGTTTCTGCAAAAATTTTCTCTTTAGACCATCCTTTATCCAGCAGCGGGATCGCCTTTTTCGGATCTGTTCCGAAAATTTTGGTCAGCCTCTTGGCTTCTATAATCGCCATGTTGTGCCCCCTTTGGAATATTTCGACTCCCATAAGTTTAGTTGGTTATGTTTGTTATGGTCAAAAGGCGTGAGACTCTGTATACTACGTACAGTTATAACTTTACGAACTTTACATACTGTATACTCTGGATAACTCCCTTTTTCGTATCAAACGTGTTCTTTACATATGGATGGTCATTTGATTACAATAATTGATGTAAGAATGATAGGGGAAAGACACTCCTCAGGAGGAACGACATGAATGAGCTTGCAGCATTAACAGATGAGCAGCTAAACAAGCTGCATAAAGCAAGGCGCCGCGTCATTGAATCAATTGGTGAAAACATGGATTTGTACGGCATTACGTTATCCATTGGTCATTTGTACGGCAATATGTACTTTAATCGTGAGCCAGTTACACTTGATGAGATGAGCCAGACGATGGGCATGAGCAAGACATCAATGAGTACTGGCATGCGTACGCTGCATGATCTGAAGATGATAAATAAAGTATGGGGTAAAGGCTCAAGAAAAGACTTATATGAAGTAGAGCCGAACTGGCATCAAAACTTTACGGACTACTTCTCCATTAAATGGAGAAAAGCTGTCGAGCAAAATATGAGTGCCCTAAACCGATCAATGAAGGAAATCGATGCTCTAAAGCTTCAATACGAAAGTGAACAAGCTTTCCTGGATGTGCTTGATAATGATACACAAAAGATTGATGAGGCTTTAAAATATTACAAATGGCTGGATCGTTTAATCGATTCTTTTGAAAATGGAGATATTTACAAGCTAATACCTCTTGAAGAATAAAATGAGAAACGAAAGGCAACGCTTCTTGCCTTTATTATGCTTCAAAGCCGCGAGGAATTATTCTTGCGGTTTTTTTGCTTGTTTCGAGCATAATATAGAAGCTTTGGATCTGTATAAAAGAGGAATTAATGTATTTTTTACAAATATCAAGGATCTAACTCCTAGGTATGTTTTTCTAAGTAAAATATGGTAAAATCATTACAATCATTTTAGTGCGGGGGAAGTGTATATCGATGGATAATCGCATGAGAGCTAGCACTGAGCCTATGATCATTACGAACGGAAAGATCGTTTTGCCTGGCCAAATGGCTGATGGGGCAATTGCTATTATCGATGGGCGAATAACTGCTGTGCTGCACGATGAATTGGCAATCAGCAATTGGATAAAGCTGCACCCCCAGTCTATAAACATAGATGCGAAGCAGCAATACATACTTCCAGGTCTAATTGACATTCATTGCGATGCGATTGAGAAAGAAGTGCAGCCGCGTCCCAATACATTGTTTCCTTTGGATATGGCATTGCTGGAGTTTGAACGGAAGCTTCCGGTGCATGGCATAACTACGATGTATCATTCATTATCGCTTGGCGTAGGGCTTAGTTTGCGAGGAGATCATTTGCTAACGGGGATGATTGAGCATATTAACAGCTATCGCAATAAACGATCGATGATTCGCAATCGTATACATTTGCGCTTTGAGGTTTCACATCTGGCAGGTATGCCCATTGTTGAAAGGTTCTTGAATGAGAAAGCGATTGATTATTTATCGTTTATGGATCATTCACCCGGGCAAGGCCAATATCGTGAACACGGCTCATTTGAGCGTTATGTAATGAAGAATCAGGGTGTAGGCGTTGTAGAGGTACGTGCAATTGTTGATAATCTCATTCAGCAAAGGCAACTGGTAAACGGTGATCATTTGAAGAATCTGAGCAAACTTGCAGCTGAAGCTGGCATAGCCGTTGCCTCACATGACGATGATTCGGTGGAGAAGGTAGATGAGTCGCTTGATTATGGGGTTTCTGTCTGTGAGTTTCCAATTAATATGGTTACGGCAAAATATGCTTCTAATCGAGGGCTTCATGTTTGTGTAGGTGCTCCTAATGTTGTAAGAGGCGCGTCTCATGACAACAATTTAAAGGCGGTTGACGCAATTGCTGCTGGTGCTGCCCACATTTTATGCTCAGACTATCATCCATCTTCTATGCTGTCAGCTGTGTTTAAGCTTGCAGATGAAGGGATTGCCGCTTTGCCAGCTGCGGTACGGATGGTCTCATTACATCCAGCGCAGGCATTGGGCGTGGATGGTGACATTGGTTCCATAGAGCTTGGCAAAGCAGCGGATTTAATTATTGTGGATCGTTATGATGGCCTGCCTTGGGTAACAGCTACCATTATCGRAGGCCAAATTGTTTATTCTGCAGCTGTGCGTTACTGAGACGGATTAGCATGCTCAGAATGATGAAGATGCCTATATAAGGAATCAACCATTCGCTCTTGCTCTAGCTCAGTGGATTGCTGCCAGATCATCTCAAAAAGTACACCAAGCCCCGGCAAAGCACGCTCATCCGCGCCAATTGAGTCTTCAATTACTTCTGATAGATCTTTCGCAGAGTTATCCTGCACACGCATAACGATTGCTTGACGCAGATCAATTTCTTTCAAACTAAACAGCCTCCTGCCCATTGGGATTTACTTATTTACTATGTCCAGTGCATGCTTCTTTCATCCGAATGAGCAAGCTATGGTATACTGTCTAAATAACTGCAGCAATCATCCGCGTAAGGAGGATTATGTATCGATGGCAAAGAAGCAATACGCAGTAATTGGAATGGGGCGTTTTGGCTCCAGCATTGCAAAAGCTTTGACAGATATGGGCTTTGAGGTATTAGCTATTGACTCGAACGAACAGCGAGTACAAGAAGTCGTTAATTTTGTAACTCATGCAGTATCCGCTGATTCAACGGATGAGGAAGCGCTTCGAGCGCTCGGTATTCGGAATTTTGATGTTGTCGTCGTTGCCATAGGACAAGACATTCAGTCAAGCATTTTGACGACGCTCATTTTGAAGGATTTAGGAGTAAAAACGTTAATCGTCAAAGCTCAAAACGAGCTTCATGGTAAAGTTGTAGGCAAAATTGGTGCCGATAAGGTCGTTTTCCCCGAACGGGATATGGGGCTGCGCGTTGCACATCATCTTGTGTCGCCTAACATTCTTGATTATATCGAGATATCAGACGATTACAGCATCATTGAAATTAAAGCTCCCGAGCCAATGATTGGACAAAGCTTGAAGAAGCTCGATATTAGGGCGAAGTATAAATGTAATGTTATGGCTATCAAAACAGGCTCTACCATGAACATCGCTCCATATGCGGACGATTTAATTGGCAGGGATGATATTCTTGTTATTGTAGGTAAAAACTCAGATCTAACAAATTTAGAAATTGCATATTCGGAAGGTTAAATCAAACTATGAATGAAAATTTTGATTCTTTGCTATCATCTGTACAAAATGACAGAGTCAAGCAGTGGGCATCGCTGCTAGACAAAAAATACCGTGATCGCAGCGGCCAATTTCTGATTKAAGGCGTTCATCTCGTATTGGAAGCGCTGAGAGGTACAGCTAAAGTAACGACGATTGTTTATGATGCAGAACGTGGTATTCCCGCAGAGCTTAAGCTGGAGCGAGAAACGAATGATACGGAGGCAACACTCGGTTTGGAGTGGGTTCAAGCTTCACGATCGGTCATGTCAAAATGCACAGGAACGGATACGCCTCCGCCTGTATTTGCTATTTTGTCAAAGCTGTCC
>NZ_JBFTSN010000077.1:0-21378 GCF_056400045.1 Paenibacillus sp. 01L418 | reverse complement strand
CATTTATGGTGCTGTCATGCTTTAGAAACAGCGCCTCCTTCAGCTGCATGCTCTGAAAATACCAAAGGTTTCCTAGCCAGCTTCCCGCAATGAGAAACACGACGATATACCATCTCATTTTAATTTTCAGTCCTGTCACCCCTCTCCTCATCTGTACATATTACCACTTATTTGTGCTAGAGATAATAATTGGTTTTAAAATAAGTGATTGTTCTTTATAACGAATGTGATATGATTATTTTGAACATCGCTTTATGAAATTTAAACGATCGAACACGTCAGAGGTGTAGCCTATGAATTACGCGATAAGTGCGATTGTACCTATATTTAATGCCGAAAATTGGCTGCGTCCCTGTTTGAAAAGCATTCTTAATCAGCCTTTTCGAAATATTGAGGTGCTGCTCGTCAATGACGGTTCCACTGATCTCAGTGGCGCAATATGCGAAGAATTCGCTATAACAGACTATAGAGTTAAAGTGATTCACAAGCCAAACGGCGGTGYGAGCAGCGCCAAAAATGCCGGTTTACAAGCGGCAAGCGGCAAATACGTCGCCTTTCTTGATGCTGACGATGAAATCGATCCGCTTTTTTTCGTAAAGCTATACGCCATGGCAGAAGAGCATGCTTGCGAAGTGTTGATTGGAGGTTACGCGACAATTCCAACCAAACAGAACGTATCGCCCTGCTTTCGGCTGCATACCGTTATGAACGGCAAAGATTTAATACTAAGCGCTACAGCTGTTCATTCGAATAATGACCTGTGTTTTACATGGCGCAGTCTATTTCTTCGCGCATCGCTTGAAAAAAACGGGATTCTGTACAACGAGGGATTAACGGTTGGAGAAGATACCATTTTCCATTTGGAAGCCTTGCTAACCTCTGATCGTGTCTGCGCGATTCCAGACCCTTTGTATTTTCACAACACGGTTAACAATCTGAACAGTCTGATACGTTCTCCCTATAAGCATTATCTTGAAGAAAGCCTTGTTCTGCAGTACCAGCTGCGAAAGAGCTTATCCGAGAAATTCGGTTTATTAGCGCATGCCCATTATAGAAAGGATATGGCGTCCTACCACATCCAAACGATCCTTTCGATGCTGATCAACAATTTCAAACACAATCCTGTCGCCCCTGCAAAAAAAGATTTGGCAAGAATCGTAAACCTTAAAATGATGACAGACAGTACGAAGGAGCTTGGCTGGCTTCACAATTACAGCAACATCAAGTCATTTCTTTATTATTTAACGCTTAAATTCAAGCTTACGGCATGGCTATATCACTTTGAATTCCGCTTGCCGCGCCAATCGCCATTGCTGTTTCTCAAGCTTTTTGGAAGGAAAAAAACCATTCATAACCGACTGATTCGCTACACCAAGCGTTAATCGCACATCGCCATTCCTTTGTCCGCCCCTCCTTTTCATGTATACTAGAGGCTTCAATTCAATTATACAAAGGATGCGACAATAACTTGGAAATTAGAAAAAATCTATTCGTATATACCTATGGCTATCGCATTGAAGAGGCTGATTTATGCCGCTTGGAGATGCGTTCTTTATTTGGAAAACAATCAGAAACTGATCTTTTGTTTAGCGAAATAGACGTACATCCCGACCGAAGTCCTTTTATGAGAGAGCGTCTTGAAGTTTTATATCAAGGCGAACGGCTTGAGGATATTTTGGAGCAGGTGAAGCAAATTCAATTAGGAGAGGCTACATTTAAGGTGATTTTCCTAAAAATGAATGACCTGACGGCGGAAAACAAAATCGATTTTGAAGGACAACGCGCAATTGAACGTGAACTTGGCGTTTATATCGAAGGCGAGGCTGATGTACGCAAACCTGATTGCGTTTTTGGCATTTTAACTTGGGGTGGTCGCTGGTACTTTGGCAATTATATAAAAAGCAAAGCTGTCTGGCTTGCACACATGCAAAAACCTCGCAGCTATTCCATTGCACTCAGCACGCGAATTGCGCGCGCCATAGCCAATATCGCTATCCCGAATCCAGTCGGGATTAAAGCGATCGACCCTTGCTGCGGCATTGGGACGGTACTGGTAGAGGCGCTGTCTATGGGCATGAACATCGTCGGCCGAGATATCAACCATTTTATCATTCGCGGGACACGTGAAAACCTGGCTCATTTCGAATATGAAACGGATGCCATTTGCGGTGATATTGCTGATATCTCTGACCATTATGATGTAGCCATTGTAGATATGCCTTACAATCATTTCTCTAATACGACACCCGAGGCACAATTCTCCTTGCTGCAGCATACTCGCCGAATCGCAAACAAAGCTGTCATTGTGACTGCTGATCCAATGGACGAGCTTATTGCAAACGCAGGCCTTACCATCTTAGATCGCTGCACCACTCGAAAAGGCAGCTTCGTCAGACAAATAATCGTCTGTGAATAGTAGATTACAGCTATTATTTGTACCCATTAAATGCTAGCCACGATGCGCAAGCAGCCGTCCATTCTTTTGTATGCTCCTCATCCTCGGCTAAGCCAAGCCCATGACGTCCTTTCGTATACACGTGAAGATCAAAAGGGACCTGGTGCTTGCTCAGCGCGGATGCGAACAAAAGGCTGTTCTCGACAGGAACGGCGCCATCATCTGCTGTATGCCATAAAAAAGTTGGCGGTGTATCCGAGGTTACCTGCGTTTCATTGCTGAGCTGTTCGATTTGATCCAGCTTCGCTTCTTTGCCAAGCAAATTTTCTCTTGAGCCCTCATGGGTGAAAGGATCTTTGAGTGTGATGACAGGATAACATAAGACGAGTAAATCCGGACGGCAGGACTGCCGTTCAACAACATCCTCTGCATTTTCATTCCCTTGGTCATAGCTTGTCCCCGCGTTTGAAACTAAATGCCCGCCTGCTGAAAATCCAAGAATGCCTACTTTATTCGGATTAATTCGATACATTTCTGCTTTGAAACGGACGGTACGTATCGCCCGTTGAACATCCAGCAGTGCGCAAGGATATTGATAAGGCGCCACCCGATATCGCAAAACGAACGCAGAAATGCCTAAACTATTCAGCCATTGTGCAATCGGTTTTCCCTCATGGTGCGCTCTCCCGCCATAACCACCGCCTGGACATACGATAATTGCTGGTCTATTCTCGCCATCTACAAGATAAGGCGTTATAGCTGGACAATCCTCATCTGCATTTCCCAGTGCATACGGTGCTCCGTGCATCCACAATAATTGCTCTGCCACCTTATTTCCCCCTTATGCTGCATAAGAATTGAAATCTTTTACCATTATATAACTAACAGTTCGGCCAGTCATCTGCAAAAGTATGTATTCAAATAAAAGCAGGCTTAAGCCAAAAAAGCGCCTAAGCCTGTCTATTCATTTTACAATTGCTACTTGCCTTATTTCTTGTTAATCTTCAAAGCTCCAACGAAACCGATAAGTGCTCCAAGCAGTGAGCCGGCAAAAACTTCAATAGGCTGATGACCGAGACTTTCCTTAAGCCGTTCACGCCTGCGCTGATGATACAATCCTGGATGCTCGCCAGCCAGCTTCTCCACATCCTCGTCCAAATCATTTACCTGCACAGCAATTTCACCTGTATGCCTGCGAATATTCATCGCATCGTACATCACAATAATGCCAAGCATCGCAGATATAGCAAATTCCGGCGTCTTTACGCCATATTTGGTCGCCGTGTATGCAGCTAGCGCGGAAACGCCACTTGAATGTGAACTCGGCATTCCACCTGAACCAATAATTTTCCGCACATCCCATTTGCCGCTTCTCGCAAAATGTACAGGCAGCTTAAGCAATTGGGCTGTCCCAACAGCCGTCAACGCTGTCACAAGTCCTCTGTTTGACATATCCGCCAACCTCCAGTCCTTATTCCCATCTCATTTTGCCCTGCTGAGCGTAAATTATTTCATATAAATAAATCGCTCACCGGGGGCGAACATATGGAACTTCTGGGCTGGATAATGACGCTGGATATAATCGACGAAATAAGCCGGGTTCTCATCATTGTGTAGAAATAAGCCATAATGCATTGGAATCAATAAATCAGCATGAATTTGTACCGCAATCTCAACAGCCTCACGATAATTGCAATTGCCAACGATCCCCTGTTCATTGCGAACAAAATCTCTTCCATTGATCGGCAATAATGCAATATCGATTTGTCTGCTTTGCAGCCAAGTGACAAGCTCTGGGAAACCAACGGTATCGCCAGAGTGATAAAGATGAATGCCATTAAAATTCGCAACATAACCTAGAAACTTATGTTCACCTGCTTCATCCTGTTCGAACTGTTCATGCTTGGCAGCGAATGCATCGAGCCTTATGCCGTCTGCAAGCTCAATCGATTGTCCATGAGAGATCCCAATCAGCTGCTCATCACGGAAACCCCATTCCTTCAATAGCGGAAGATGAGCTCTCGGCACGATAAATCGTGTTTTTGATGATTGCTGAATAACTTGCAGCGTCTGCTTGTCCATATGATCCTCATGGTGGTGGGAGCATACGACATAATCGACATCGAGGCAATCCGAAGGCGACAGCGGCGATTCGAAGGCTCGTGACCACGGCGGTCCTGCCATCTCATACACCCAGTTCGTCAAATACGGATCAAATAAAATCGTTTTTTTGTTCCATTTGACGAGAAAGCCCTCTTGTCCAAGCGCCCATAACGCCAAAGCTTGATCTGGAAGTTCAGTTCCAGCTATTTGCTTTACTAAATTTTTCCCACTGTTATATACGTTCACGACGGTCATCACCCTTTTTGCTCCATATTTTGAATCCGAAGGTCTTTCGTAAACCATAGCTTATAGCTTAATAAACTTAAAATAATGCTTGTAACCGCAGCTGAGCTTGCGAACGCAAACACAATTAATATTTGGTACCGAACCGCTTCGATCGGATTCGCACCAGCGATAATCATCCCTGTCATCATACCAGGAAGCTGAACTAGACCTACTGTCTTCATTCCGTCTATCGTCGGAATCATGCTCGATTTAACCGATCGCTTCATTACGTCTTGAATCGCTTGCCTTGCTGTCGCTCCAAGTGAGAGCAGCGTCTCCATCTCGCCTTTCGAGGATTCGACCTCTCTTCTCATTTGATTGAGCAGTAAACCCGAAACGACCATCGCATTGCCGATCGTCATGCCGCTAATCGGAATAATGTATTGCGGTGTCGCTTCTATAATTCGAAAGCCGAGCAGCAGTCCCATCATAAGCAGCTCTGTCGATGTGATCGCAATCGCGATTTTCCAAATGATGCCCTTCAGTCCAGCTCCCCTTTTACCAGCATGATAAGACGCTACACTAATCATAATTACAAGGATCATTGTAATAAACAGTGGATTGCTCGTATTAAAAATAAATTGCAGCACATAGCCGACAAGCAGCAGCTGTACCGCAGAACGAATGGTGCCAATCGCGATGTCTCGCTCAAGCCCAAGCTTCTGCCATACGGAGATAAGCATCGTAATCATCACAAACAACAAGGTAAAGCTAAGTGCTACGATTGACATGGCTGCTCCTTTTGTATCGGCGCTTTTATATAATTTTGTGCGAGCTCAGATGTTGGATGTTCAAAAAAAGCAGCCGTGTCGCTGTTCTCCAGCAGCGTTCCTTCCCCCATGAACCATATCGAGCTGCTCATCTGCTGAGCCTGCTCCAAATCATGTGTAACCCAAAGCATCGTTGCCCCTTCTTGATGATGCCACTCTCGCAGCACTTCCTCCACCATTTCCTTGCTGCCTCGGTCAAGCGACGCGGTAATCTCATCAAGAAGAAGCACGGTAGGATGAAGAAGCAAGGAACGGAGCAGCGATATTCGCTGTTTCTCTCCTCCTGACAGTTGTTCAGCGCTTTTGCCCAAATCAAGATGATCCAGCCCTAGCCTTGGCAGCATATGGCGTACGAGCTTCTCATCATACGGCATGCGATGCAGCATACTCACGGTTCTCAAATTTTGCTCAATGCTCCCATTCAGCATAACGGACTGCTGAGCTACGTAACATACCTTCATTCTCCAAACCCTTGGATCTAATTCTCGCTGTGAAACATTATGTAAACGGATATCACCCTCATCGGCGTTATCCAGACCTGCAAGCAAACGAAGCAGCGTGCTTTTGCCTTGTCCAGATACACCTAATATAGAAATAATAGCCGGATCAGCAATCGTTGCAGTAACATTTGCGAACAGCTGAACATTACCATCACCACTGCGGTTTTTCCTAATACTCTGAAGTTCCAAAACACTAGCCACAAACGTTCCTCCCTTCGGCTTCCCTTACATTATAGCTGTAATGCTTGGCTCAAAAAAGTAAATTTAATAAGCCACAGACTCGCTCGTATGCAAAAAAAGGCTGATGACTACTGCCGCAGTTGCGGAAGCAGGCCACCAGCCTTCATAGTCCATCTATGCTTGCTGCTATTATTTTATCGCTTCGTCAATTTCTTTAACCATTTCCGCTACAGAGATAAGTCCGCCGCCGGAAAGGTACCAGAAATCTGGATTAAGATATACGATATTTCCTTCTTTGTACGCTTTAGTGTTTTTCACCAAAGCATTCTCAACGGAGGAATGTGCATCCCCTGATCCCTCTGTCACTGCATTGCGGTCAACTACGAATAAGTAATCAGCATCCTTCTCTGCTACATATTCGAACGTTACAGGGTCGCCGTGCGTTGAAACTTTAATGTTCTCATCTACAGCCGGTATGCCAAACACATCATGAATGATACCGAAACGCGATGCTTTACCATATGCGCTGATTGCACCTTCGTTTGCCAAAATAATAAGACCATTTTTTCCAGAAGCTGTTGCTTTTTCATTCAAAGCTTTAATGGAATCATTAATTGCTGCCAGCTCTGTATCYGCTTCAGCTTCTTTAGAGAAGATTTGAGCCAGTGTTTTCACGTTAGTCGTAAAGGATTCCATGAAGTTTTTGTTGTCCACACCCATAAAAATCGTAGGAGCGATCTTCGTAAGCTCTTCGTAAGCATCCTGTTGACGACCTGAAATAATGATCAAGTCAGGTGCAGTTTCATTGATTTTCTCAAAGTCCGGCTCTTTCAAGCTGCCTGCGTTTACGTATTTTGCATCTTTGAATTTTTCAAGGTATGCAGGAACGCTAGCTTGCGGAAGTGAAGCAACCTCTACACCTAGCTTGTCTAGTGTATCAAGAGTACCATAGTCAAATACGACAACTTTGCTAGGATTAACGGGGACAACCGTTTCGCCAAGCTGATGTTTAACTGTAATTTCTGTAGGTGCATCTGTTGCAGGTGTTTCAGATGCTGGTGTGTTCGTAGCGCTGTTAGCGCCTTTATTTCCGTTGTTATTCGCGCCGCATGCTGCAAGCACCAAGCTTAGAATGACTAAAATAGCCAATACAGGTATAAATTTTTTCAAAACATTCACCCCTAAATCAATTTTTTATATTGAAAAACTTGAAAACCGGAAGTAAGTAAATCTTGCATGACTACTTAAAATAGACGCCGATACGATTCCCGTTTATGAGCTCAATCGGTATGTCCATGTCATAGATGTCATGAAGCACGGCATTGTCGATGATCGTCTCGGTTGAACCTTCCTTGACGACCTTTCCATCCTTCAACGCCACGATATAATCGGAGTAGCAAGAAGCGAAATTGATATCGTGAATAACGAGCACGACCGTTTTGCCAAGCTCTTCAACGAGCCGCCGCAGTACCTTCATAATTTGGACGGAGTGCTTCATATCCAAGTTGTTGAGCGGTTCATCCAGCAATATGTATTCGGTGTTCTGAGCGATAACCATCGCAATAAATGCACGCTGGTTTTGTCCACCGCTCAGTTCATCAAGGTACTTGGCTTGCAGATCAACAAGATCCATATAAGCAATGGCTTCATCTACTTGCTGCCAATCTTCCTTTGTTAGCTTGCCTTGTGAATAAGGGAACCTGCCGAAGCTGACGAGCTCTCGTACCGTTAAACGAAGATTAATATGATTCGACTGTTTTAAGATCGATATTTTTTTGGCAAGATCAGCACTTTTCCAGCTACTTACTTCCTTCCCCTCAATTAACACTTGACCGCTGTCCTTCGCTAACAATCGGCTAATCATAGAGAGAAGCGTACTCTTGCCTGCACCGTTCGGACCGATAAACGAAGTGACCTTTCCCTTCGAAATCCGAATCGATACATCCTCGATCACCGGCTTGCCGCCATATGATTTGGAAACATTTTTAACCTCTATCATGCTTTTTTCTCCCTTAGCAGCAAATATAAAAAGTACGCTCCGCCGATGAAGTTAATAATGACGCTAATCGTCGTTTCAAACGTGAACACATGCTCTACGAGCAGTTGACCGCCAACGAGTGAAATGATGCTGATGAGTATCGCCCCTGGAATGAGATAGCTATGCCGATAGGTCTTCATGAACTGATAGGCTACGTTGACAACGAGCAGTCCAAGGAAGGTAATCGGGCCAACTAAAGCCGTGGACACAGCGATCAGAATGGCGACGATGACTAGCACTCTTTTGACAACATAATCATAAGGAATGCCAAGATTGACTGCATGCTCCTTGCCCAGCGATAACACGTCAAAATATTTACTTAGCCGCATGCCATACATAGCTACAAGAGCGACGATGATGATTGAAATGATAAGCAGATCCGTGTTGACGTTATTGAAGCTCGCGAACATTTTCCCCTGCACAATTAGAAATTCATTCGGATCAATAAGAACCTGCATGAACGTCGACATGCTACCGAACAATGTGCCCATCACTAGCCCTATTAATAGAAGGAAATAAAGATTTCTGCCTTCCCTTTTGAATAGAAACTTATAGAGCAGCAGGGCGAATGCTATCATTGCCGCTATCGTAATAAAAAAATTAAGATGCTTGTTTGTGCTTGGCAGACTCATCGATCCAAAGGTAAAAACGACGAAGGTTTGAATCAGCATATAAAGGGAATCCAGCCCGATAATGCTCGGCGTCAAAATACGGTTGTTCGTAATGGTCTGAAAAATCATAGTGGAGTAAGCAATAGCGCCCCCGGTTACGACAATCGCCAGTACCTTCTTCAATCTTCTTGGCAGTGCATAATCCCAATGGGTTCCAAGATCGATGAACAAAAATACGGCAATTAATGCGACGCCAAGCACCGCAAGCAAACTTAGTTTAAGCTTCATATGCCTTTCTCCTCATCAACAAGTAAAGAAAAATAATGCTTCCGACAACGCCGATCGTGAGTCCGATTGGAATTTCATACGGAAAAATAATTAGGCGGCCAAGCACATCGCACACCAGTACGAATATGGCTCCAAGCACCGCCGTGTGCGACAGGTTTTTCTTCAAATTGTCGCCCATATAAAGCGTCACGATATTCGGAATAATAAGGCCAAGGAAAGGCAGCGTACCGACGGTCAAAATGACGATAACCGATACAAGAGCTACAATTACAAGCCCGATGTTAACAACAAGCTTATGATTCATTCCCAAATTGGTTGAAAACTCTTCGCCAAGACCTGCAATGGTAAACTTGTTCGCGTAGAGATAAGCTACTACGAGCAGCGGCAGGCTCACATACAGCAGCTCGTAACGTCCGCTCATTACAAGCGAGAAGCTGCCTTGCAGCCAAGATGAGATGTTTTGAATAAGATCATTTTTATAGGCAAAAAATGTAGTAACAGAGCTGATGATGTTACCGAACATCAATCCTACCAGTGGAATGAAAATCGTATCTTTAAATTTCAGACGATCGAGAATTTTCATGAACAGATAGGTTCCTGCGAGTGCAAAAGCAAACGCGATCAACATTTTCTCAAGCGTACTCGCCGATGGGAACACCATTAAGGCAACGAGGATACCGAGTCTAGCGGAATCATCCGTTCCGCCGGTCGTAGGCGATACGAATTTGTTGCGGCTTAGCTGCTGCATTATTAAGCCAGTAACGCTCATGCCGACGCCGGCAATAATAATACTGATAAGCCTAGGAAAACGGCTGATCGTGAGAACCTGAAGCTGCTCATCCGTCAGACTGAAAAGGTCTAGCGGCGAGATGTCTTTTACTCCGATAAATAAAGAAGTAATCGATAATACAATAAGCACGACAAAAAGATACCATAGCTTCATACTCAATCCTCGAATCATCACGAATATTATCAGAGATAATCATTCTCATTAATTATCAAAAAAATACATTGCCTCCGCTTATCATCATTCAATGATAACCATTATCAGCAACATTCACTATGTTACACGATTTTCAGATGATCGGAATGGACTTTCCTGTTTTCAAGGATGGACATTTCTATACAGCTGGGAGGTGTGACGGGTTGGTGAACATAGATATGCTCCGTTCGGGGAAGCTAATTAGCGGTTTGTAGCTCTATTTTCACCAAATCCACCAATCCAGCGCAGATAGAGCTAAAAACTAGTCTTATCCATGCTGCTCGGCTCGAATAAGCACCCCTAAAGCGTGTCCTCATAAAAATAGAGCTGGAATCTAAATCTAGATTCCAGCTCTACCTCCATACAAACAGCCTAACTTACTTGCTGCTTCATATATTGCATCTAATGCTGCGCCATGAGCAGCTGTTGATACACCTTGCCTGTGGCGAGCAGCTCTTCATGGGTGCCGGTCTCAGCTAACGATCCTTGATCCATAACGAAGATCACGTCTGCATTCTCGATAGTGGACAACCTATGCGCGATCATGATTGTCGTCAGCCCCTTCCGTCTTGCATCTAGGCCAGCCAGCAGCTGACGCTCTGTCTCCAGATCGAGCGCTGAGGTCGCTTCGTCCAGCACCAAAACTTCCGGATCACTGACAATTGCCCGTGCAATTGCAATACGTTGACGCTGTCCGCCGGATAGCTTGATGCCCCTCTCTCCAATATTCGTATCATAACTATCAGGCAGCCCCAGAATAAAATCATGAATCTGAGCGATACGGCAAGCTTCCTCCACATCCGCTTCGGTTACCTCGTCTCTGCCTAACATCAGGTTTTCACGAATGGTATCAGAGAACATATACGGGTCTTGGAATACAACAGACACCTTACTCGCCCACTGCTCGCGGTTGAAGATTTGGGCGTCCATATCGTTCAGCTTAAAAGTCCCCTTCGGCGCATCAAAGAAACGAACCAATAGCTGAGCAATGGTTGATTTGCCTCCCCCGCTCGTCCCTACAAAAGCAATTTTGCTTCCGATCGGCAGATCAGCCGAAAATCTGCGAATGACCTCCGGCAGCTCTGGCGAATAGCGAAAGCTCGAATCTTTAAAGGACAACTGCTCAATCGGTMCCGCTATACTCTTTTGACCCTTATCTTGCTGCTCCATCTCCAAAATACGCTGAACCCTGTCCACGTTAGCAAGCTGCGACGACATGCCCATAATAAATTGAAATAGATTATAGAAGGAATCCGACATTTGCGTAGAAAATTGAAACAAGATAACGAACGTTCCGATCGACATTTGTTCATGAATAAGCTGCATACCGCAGTAGCCAAGCACAAGAATGCCAATGCCCCATTTCATCGGATCGCTGTAGCGAATTTGCCGATTCACGAGTTTTCCTTCAGCCATTACCTGCTCAAAGTATTCCGCAAACATATTATCGTAAAGCTTCATTTCCCACTTCAATCGGTGATAAGCAACCACTTCTCGTGTAGAGGCTACTCCCTCTTCAATTTGTATGAGCAGCGCCGTACGTTTCTCCGCCACTTTTTTGGCTTGCTCCTTCAGCTTGGGGGTGAAGTAAAAGCCAATAAGAATGTAAATGGTACAAAGCCCCACAATCATAAGCAGCAAAATAGGGCTGGAAATGCCAATGATCGTCATCAATATGCAAAGGTTTAACGTCTCCTGTATACCGCGCGGAATCTGCCAACCCATCACGCTAGCTGAAACGAACAGATCCTGCGTGAACGAATATACGTATTTGCCGGTTCGCTCATTTTGGAACCGTTCGACTGGAACACCTTCAAGCCGCTTCAGCATTCGGGAGAGCAAAGAGCGGCTGACTGCAAATTCATTGCGAACGAGACTTCGGCTCGTCATCGTAAACATTAGCGAGTAGATGAGACCTGCAAGCGCGAATATGGAGATGACAATCGGCATCAGCTCATACTTGCCTTCCGTAAACACGTCATCAATTAATATTTTTTGAACATATACAATCGTATAATTGGATACGGACTCCAGTGCGAGATAGAGCAGCACAATGAGATAAGTGCCTTTCAGCATAACGGAGTTCGACCAAAAGATTTTAAGATACTTCATGTGCCACCCTCTCTTCCGCTGCTTCGGATTGCCCGATTTCCAGTTCATAAAGCAGCCCTTTGCGTGCAATCAGCTCTTCATAGCTTCCTGCCTCCGCGACGCGGCCCTCGTGAATGACAACGATTTTGTCAAAATGCTTCACCGTGGACAGCCTGTGTGCAATCGCAATCGTCGTACGGTTAACCAGTACTTCATCAAGCGCACGCTGCACTTCATATTCACTTACATTATCTAGAGACGAGGTCGCCTCATCGAGCAAAATAATAGCTGGCTGCTTCACAAACATCCGCGCAATCGATACTCGCTGCTTCTGTCCGCCTGACAGCTTCATCCCTCGCTCGCCAACGAGCGTATCGTAGCCTTCGGGCAGCTGCATAATGAATTCATGCGCATAAGCAGCTTTGGCGGCTGCAACCACTTCTTCATCGCTTGCTTCTGGTTTGCCGAATCGAATATTCTCTTTGACAGAAGACCCGAACAGATAGGTTTCTTGGAATACATAACCGATCGACTCTCTCAAACGCTCTAACGTCATTTGCTGAATTGGTACACCATCCAGCTTAATCATGCCGGCAGTCGGATCGTAAAAACGCCCAATCATTTTAAACATCGTAGTCTTGCCGTTGCCGCTTGCCCCTACAAAGGCGACCTTCTCTCCTGGCTTGATGGTGAGCGAGAAGCCGTTRATAACAGGAGGCTGCTCCGGATACTGAAAGTAAACATCCTCGAACGTAAGTCCGCCGCGTACCTCATCAAGAGCGATCGGATCGGCCGGATCATCAATCWCAATTTCTTTGTGCATGAATCTATATAGCGGAATCGTTTGGTGGATGATGAGCTTCTGTTCCGTAAGCTGAGTGACGAGCAGCGTGAGGCGGAACATCGTCGTCATGTATAAGAGGGTGAAGGCGATAAAACCGCCTAACGTAATCCAATTATTTTGGAGAGAGTAGTAGCCCGTAATAAATAGTGCAATGGCGCCCAAATAAAATGTAAACCGCCGAAAGCTGCCTCGCCCGAAGCTATACGTAGCAGCGAGCAAGTAAACATGCGACCACTCTTTATGTTTCCCGAGCGTCCGTCCATGGTACCAGGGCTGCGAGCCAAACGCTCGAAATTCGCGCAAGCCGGATATGCTTTCGTAAACCGATTGATTATAGGCAATTCGTGATTGACCGGATTCTCTCCCGTAAAGGGAAGCTTTCCGTTCAAAATAAGGTCCAAACAAATAATAAAGCCCGAATGTTGGCAGCATGATGAGGCATAACCAGCCGCTAATGCTGAGCAGCAAACAAATAGCTACCGCTATAAAAAGCAAGTTTTCGATGACGCTCGGAAGGACATTGCGGTATATTTTCTGAACCGAAGCTACCTCGGAGTTGAACATCGACAACGTCTCGCCCGCAGGGTGCCGCTCGTAATGAGCAAAGCCGAGCTTGCGCAAATGCTTGAAAATCGATGTTTGCATATCGCGGGATGCTAATTCACCAATTGTCCGCTGAAGTAAATTACGATAATTTTTGGCGATAAGCATGAGCAAATTGATAGCTACAAGTGCTCCCAAAATCATCATAAAAAGCGAGGTATCCTTGTTGACTACAACATGATCGATAACATATTGGATCATCTTTGGCGTTAATGTTTCCCCGAGCACCGCCATCGTACCGCAGGCCGCAAGTGCTGCAATTTGCTTCTTATAAGGCGTCAAAAACTTTAGCGCCCAAATGTAGGAGCTTTTTGATTCATTCAGCTCAGCCTTCTGTTTTCCTTTGTCCGCCTGCTTGCGAGCCTGTTCGCTCATCTGCTGCGATGGCCTATCGGCTTCGGCAGCTTTTTCTGTTTTTAGCATCGTTGTTCCCTCCTCGTTTCTGTTTGTTAAACCCCTTTAAAGAACCTATTTTTTGGCAGTTGGCTACCTATCATAATTCTGGGTACACATTTTGTCAACGCAAAAAATGATTATAATTATTCATTACCAAGCAGCATCACCTCTGCACATAAACACGTAAAAAGCCCGGCTCAAGGCACCAGCGCCTGTTGACCGGACTTTCTATAATAGTTGCGATATCTTGGCTATAATTCCACAATCGCTTTAATAACCTTTGATTCTGGCTTCAGCCAGCTATCGAAGTGGTTGATCATTTCAGCAAACGGCACACGATGCGTAATGAAACTAGCCACATCAATGCTGCCGCTTCGCACAGCTTCTTGAACTGCTGAGAAGTCCTCTATGGTCGCATTTCGGCTTCCCATTAACGTCATCTCCCGCTTGTGAAACTCAGGATCGTTGAAGGAAAGCTCTGCTTTGACGAGGCCAACGTAGACAAGCTTGCCTCCGTGTGCGACAAAACTAAATGCATCGCTCATCGATCTTGCGCTGCCGGTAGCATCGAATACAACAGTTGGAAAATCACCATTTGTTAATTCTGAAATTTTCGCCGCAGCGTCTTCCCTAGCATTAACCGTCTCATCCACCTTCGCCCATTGCTTGCAAAAGGCTAAACGTTCCTCCTGAATATCCATAGCGATCACCCGCGCACCGCGATGCTTGGCAAAAGCCATAACACCAAGACCAATTGGCCCTGAACCAATAACGAGCACCGTTTCGCCAGCTCGAAGCTCCGCGCGGCGAACGGCATGCGCGCCAATGCTCAGCGGCTCCAGCACGGCTGATTGATCAAGCGTCAGGTCGTTCGTCACAAGCAAATGTGTGGTCGGTATGACAACTAGCTCGCGCATACCGCCGTCAACATGAACTCCGAGCACCTTCATATCGGTGCAGCAATTTGTTTTGCCATGCCGGCATGCGATGCAATGACCGCAGTGCAAATAGGGGATAATGCTAACCTGATCGCCCGTTTTGATCTTGTCTTGCTGATCATCCACCTGCTCAACGATGCCAGCCAGCTCATGACCCAGCACGCGTGGATAAGAGAAGAAAGGTTGATTTCCTTTATATGCATGCAGGTCGGTTCCGCAAATTCCTATTCTCCGAATACGAACGACTGCTGTCCCCGGCTGCAGGACAGGCTCCTCTTGCTCAACCAGCCTTAGCTGATCGATTTGTTCACATACGATTGCTCTCATCCTGCAGCTCTCCCTTATACGTCGATTCTCGTATTATATTCTTCTCTTCCACTTTTCCAGCTAATGTTATGAATCGGCTCCAATATAGCAAGAACCTCTCGCAGCAGCTGTTCATTAATCGGCTCGTCCGTCCATTCTATGTTTTTACGGATATTAGCCGGATTAGCTGTACTCACCAGTGTTGTTGGGATTCGTTCATTCGCTGTAGCGAATTGTACAGCCAGCTTGGCGATATCCTCACCCTTAGCAGCACAATACTCGGCGGCTTTCGCGCATAAAGCACGTATCTGTTCACCAGCAGGATGCCAGCTCGCAACTGCGCGATTGCCAAGCAAGCCCATCGAAAGCGGCGATGCACTAACAAGCCCAACCTGCTTTTGCTCCAGAAGCGGCAATAGCTCCAGCAAAGAGGCATCATTTAAAGAATAATGGCAATAAGAAAGTACAGCATCGAGCTCGGTATACGCCAGCGATTTCTCAAATACAGCAAGCGGAAGCCCAGATACACCCGAGTATCGGATTTTCCCCTGTTGTTTCAGCTTATCGAGTGCTAAAAACGCACCCTCTACAACTTGCTCGAAGGGAACAAATTCAATATCATGCAAAAACAATATATCGATATAATCCGTCTGCAGCCTAGCTAGGCTTTCATCCACACTGCGGATGATACGCTGTTCCGAGAAATCGAACTCATCCTCGCCATACCTACCAGCCTTCGTCGTCAGAATAAACCGCTCTCTCGCAATCTCAGTTATCGCCTTGCCAAGCACCGTCTCCGCTTTCGTTAAGCCATAATATGGCGAAACGTCGATCAGATTAATGCCCATATCCACCGCAGTATGCACGGTACGAATGCTTTCTGCTTCGTCCGTCTCTCGAAATACAGAACCTAGCGAGGATGCGCCAAAGCTGAGAGCTGACACCTCGAGTCCCGTCTTGCCAAGTTTACGATATTTCATTTATATCCACTCCGATTTTTGAGGATCAATCTGTTATTGCCATCGATCACCGTTCGCCACCGCTTTTACAAAATAACGCCGTCTTTAAAAATCGCGATTTCTTTAAACCCGTTTCGCTCATTATGTGTTTGCAGCTCGCCTGAAGCCAAGCTGATTAATTGCTCCCACAGCTCATCGGTCAGCGTCTCCATGCTTTTGCTCTCAAGCAGCTCACCTGCGTTAAAGTCGATCCAGTTTTTCTTGCGGGCAGCAAGCTCACTATTCGTCGCAATCTTCACGGTTGGAACCGGCCCGCCAAACGGCGTTCCCCGACCAGTCGTGAACAGCACGATATGCGCTCCTCCGGCTGATAACGCCGTAACCGATACAAGATCATTGCCAGGCGCTTCTAATAAATTGAGACCGCTGCTCGTAACGCGCTCCCCATAAGGCACAACATCCCTTACAATAGCGTGTCCGCCCTTTTGAGTGCAGCCGAGTGATTTTTCCTCTAACGTACTGATGCCCCCTGCCTTATTGCCGGGCGATGGATTCTCATAAATTTCTTGATCATGCTTTATAAAATATTGCTTGAAATCGTTTATTAGATGAACAATTTTGTGAAAAACCTGCTCATTTGCTGCGCGACTCATCAATATCGTCTCCGCGCCAAACATCTCAGGCACCTCGGTCAATATAGCTGTACCGCCCGCTTCGATCAAACGATCCGATACCGCGCCTACGAGCGGATTCGCCGTTATGCCGGACAAGCCATCCGAGCCGCCGCATTTCAGGCCAAGCTTCAGCTTTGATACCGAAACTGGCTCGCGCTTGAATCGTTCTGCATAACTTACGAGCTCTTCTACCAGCCCCAGCGCGTTCTCGATCTCATCCTCCGCCTCTTGCGACTTGAGAAACTTTACTCGTTCTGCGCTATGTTCGCCAATTGCCTGCTTGAACGCATCAATCTGATTGTTCTCACAGCCTAAGCCGATAACGAGTACGCCAGCTGCGTTCGGATGGTTTACGAGTGAGGCAAGCAGCTTCTGTGTGTGCACAAGATCATCGCCAAGCTGCGAGCAGCCGAACGGATGTGCAAAATGGTACACCCCATCCACACGACCTTCATAAAGCGCATGTGCTTTTCTTGCTACAATCTCACAGGTTTTATTAATGCAGCCGACCGTGTTAATAATCCAAATTTCATTCCGTATACCGACATCGCCATTCTCGCGAATAAAGCCTTGAAAGGTACGATCAGCATCACGCGATACTGCTTTCACTTCTGCTGGCGACGTAGTCTGCTCATACGAATAATCGAGAAATCCTTTTAAGCCCGTGCCCATGTTATGGGTATGAATCCAGCTGCCAGGCTCAATATCTTCCTTCGCAACTCCAATCGAGTAACCAAACTTGAGCACATGCTCCCCTTTCCGAGCAGCTCGCGTCAGCACCTTATGACCCTTCGGCACCTCATCCTGCAGCTCAAGAACTAACCCCGATTCAAGCGTCAGCTTATCCCCTTTTGCAAATGACTGCAGCGCAATAACGACATGATCATCCTCATGCAATCGAATCCAGCTATTCATTCGCTACTCGCTCCATTTCCTCTATGCTCGCGCTTATCGCAGCTGCCAGTTCTGGCCATAGTGACGCCAAATCACATCCCCACACGTTTTCCAAGTGCAGCAGTCTAGATACGGTCTGTTCCAGCGGCCATTTCTGCTCTTTCGCTTCCGCCCAGATAGACGCAATGATGGCAAGCAAGCTGGCATCATCCCGCACCACGTACGACAATCCGCTTAACGTTTTCCCTTCGTAACCCGTCTCACCAAGCATTACTTTGTAATACCGAAGCAAACCAGCAAAACCTTGTATAAGCCCCGTTGGCAGCATATTACCATCTTCGGCATAATGAAGCAGGGATGGAAGCAGACGCACTTTAAATTTACTTAAGCTGTTCATCGCAATATCCGCAAGCCGATGACGAATGAACGGATTAAGAAAACGTTCATAAACATCCTGTGCATAGGCGTGCAGCTCCTCTTCAGAAATGGCAAGTGAAGGGATGATTTCCGTCTCTACCGTTGCTCTCACCAGAGGACCTAGCACTGTATCCTCCATCGCTTCCCGCACCTGCTCTATATCATGCAGCAAGCCAAGCGGCGTCATTAACGTGTGTGCACCATTCAAAATTCGCACCTTTCTTAGCTGGAAAGGCTTCAAATCCTCGACATAATGTACGTTCAGTCCAGCCTTGCGCAGCGGAAGCAGCTCATCCAGCTCCGGTCCTGTCTCAATCGCCCATAAATGATACGGCTCTGCTGTGCTCAGCATGGAATCAGAGTAGCCCCATTCACCAAACCAAGCTTCAGCCTGTGCTGCATCTGGATAACCCGTAACAATGCGATCGACTAATGAGTTCAGAAAACGGTTATGCTGAGTAACCCAATGTTTGAATTCTTCGGAATATCCCCAATCATCGCTATAGCGCAAAATACAGCTGCGAAGCTCATCGCCATTACGTTCCAGCAGCTCGCAAGGCAAGCATACTAAGCCGCGCTTCGGATCGCCTTTAAAATAATTAAACCTGCGGTACAGCAGCTGTGTCAGCTTGCCGGGAAACGACTGAATCGGTTGTCCCTCGATCAGCTCCTCCGGTCGATAAACAAGTCCCGCTTCCGTCGTGTTGGATACGACAACCTGCAAGTCTGGGCTTTCGGCTAATGTGAGATATTCATCCCAGCTGGAATACGGATCAAATACTTTGCTAAACACAGAAACTATCTCTGTACGCTCCACGCTGGCACCATTCTCCAAAYCGCGAACAACAAGCGTATATAGACCGTCCTGTTCTGCCAGCGCATCAATCTTTGGTTTGCCTCCGGGACGCGGCTGCGTCACCGCAATGCTTCCCTCGTATAAGCCTTGATTCTTGCAAGCTTGAATCATCCAGTCAAAAAAGCCGCGCAAAAAATTGCCTTCGCCAATTTGCAGTACCGTAATCTTAGCTTGCTTCATTACCCTATATTGCTGTGTCTGTTCTTCATTTAATTGCTGCTCGTTTAAAGTATTCATATTCGATAAAACTCCTTTGCGTTTCGTCCAAACAACCGCTCTCGCTCTAATTCCGTCCATGTCTGCGGCAGCGCCTGTTCCAGCACGGACACAACCTCGTCGTAGCTTGCCGCAAGCAAGCTGACCGGCCAATCGCTGCCAAACATGACCCGCTTGTAACCAAATGCTTCGAGCGCATGCTCGATATAGGGCAAGAAATCAGCTGGTTGCCAGTTATCATGATCCGCCTCTGTGACCATTCCCGAGAGCTTGCAAAATAGATTAGGATGAGCGGCAATTTGGCTAATCTGGCTTTTCCAAGGCTCAAGCTCCCCAGCTTTTATTCTAGGCTTCGCGATATGGTCAATGACCGCATGAAGGCCTGGCACTTTATCCAGCAGTTCAACTAGAGGAGTAAGCTGATGCGACACAACTAACAAATCTATCGGTATTCCTTTGTCTGCAAAATATGTGAACGCTTCCAAATAGCTTGGTGCCAAAATCGCATTCGCATCGGGCATCTCCTGAATCATGACACGGAAGCCTACACATTTCGGATGCTGCGCAAAACGCTCGTAATGATTGCGATAATCCGGATCGGCAAGATCCAGCCATGCGACAACGCCTAATATCGTATCGGATGACTCGCTTAATGTCAGCAAATAATCCGTTTCCGCAAGCGTTGCTGCCGCCTGCACAACAATCGTACCGTCCAGCTTATGTTTATTTAGATGAGGCTCCAAATGCTGAGGCAAAAAATCGCGGTAAAGCACCGGAATGTCTGGTGTGATCCAGCCGTAATCCCCTCGTTCAATCTTCCAATAATGTTGATGCGAATCTATTCTCATCTCATCAGCCTCTTTTCTAACAAAGTAGCTTCCTCTTCATTATAAAAAACAATATTGATAGCTGAAATAATCAATTCATGCATATTTGTACTCTTTTTTGATATTTGTTACAATCAGACTGATGCTAGGAGGACTAGCGCTTTTTGAAACTTAAAATAGAATGGAAAAGGTGATCGGATGATCCGTCCGTTTAAATTAGAAGATGTAGATTACATCATTAACTCCCACTACAATCTTTACAATAAGGAGTTCCACTACGATCTCTCTTTCCGAGCGTTTATTGCTGATCGTGTACATGGTTTTATCGAGAGGTCAGATCCTAATGAGAACATTTGGATTTTGGAAAGTGAAGGAAAGCAACGTGGTTCGATTAGTATTCATAAAGTAAATGAGGATACCGCTCAGCTCGGTTTGTTTCTCATTGAGCCTGACGTAAGAGGAGCTGGTTATGGGCAGCAGCTGGTACAAACGGCGATTGATTTCTGTAAGGGGTTAGCTTTCAAAACCATCATCCTCTGGACCAACAGTGAGCTCGTAACAGCAAGACGAATCTATGCTAAAAAAGGATTTGTTTTAAAGGAAAGTCATACTGAAATGTTGTCTAATAAACAACTTATCGAAGAGAAGTGGGCGTTATCAATTCATACAGGAGAGTGAGGAGAAAGCTATGAATCCCTATCGTAAAAGGTTCGATGCCCACACACCGTTTCCGTTTGAATGCGTATATCGTGACACCAAGAGCGCGCAAAACGAATTGCCTGATCATATACACGATTGGTATGAACTCGTTTATATTTATAGCGGCAAAGGTACGTTCTTTATCGATCAGACGTTTTATGATGCTGTTCCCGGCGACATCTTCCTCATTCCCGGAAACACGATCCATCGCTCCTTTCCAGATGCGAATGACCCGAAAACATCAACTGCGCTTTTCTTTAATGCTTCACTCGTGCACAGCCCGCCACTTGGCGATCCTTTCTCCTATTTGCGCTGCTTCGAGCAAGCTAAGCGCCATAAGGCGTACAAGCTGTCGAAGGCATCTGCTGAAGAGAGACAACAAATAGTCGATTTAATCGATCGGATACATTTGGAGGACATGGACAAGCTGCCAGGCAATCGTCTAGCTATCCTTCTTCATCTCCAGCAAATATTGCTGTTCCTCGGGCGCATCCTCGCTCCCTCTG
>NZ_JBFTSN010000076.1:0-21604 GCF_056400045.1 Paenibacillus sp. 01L418 | reverse complement strand
GCACTATTCCGCCGGCTATGCCCTTTGATTTATTAGACGGCGAGATTGCGCTTGCAGTCGAATATGCGACTGTTGGCGACCCGAATAATTACGAGGCAATATCCCAGCGCAATGATCTGATTGGCATTGCTGGGCTTCCTACGGGAGATGGGGGCATTAATCCCGCTCATGTATCGGGCCTATCTCTTGCCTCACGGTCGAAGAATAAGGAGCTGGCATTAAAGCTGCTGCGTTATTTAATGGAGGATAAAGACACCATTTATTCGGACATATCGGATTATACGCTGCAAGCGAATATGAGGCCCTTAGCAGTAACAGCCAGCGCTGAGAGGAAAACGTTAATTATACATGAAATGAAACGTTCCGTTCCGGCAGCGCTCTTCATGCATGAGGCATTTTCCATGCCATACTTTGAGCAATGGAGCAGTCCTAATCGGTTAGCTGCCATTCATAATGGCCTGCCGATTCGTGAATCCCTGCACCATTATGCTTTAGAGTTAGAGCTGGAGTTGAAATGAAATTGCATACGCGAAACAACTTTTCGAAGTGTTATGAAACTGTGAAAGATAAAAAGGAGGCGTCTCATGCTTGAACTGACTTTATGGCATCACCTTGAGCAGCCGGAATCCTATGCGTGCAATGGAGAAGATGAATATGACAAATCAAACTCAGAGACCGAACATCGGGATTCGTAGCATAATAGCCATACTGGGGCGTTCATTGATGCTCGTGTGGCGTTTATCGGCGCCACTCGTGCTGCTGCTTCTCGTTATGCGAGTTGTGAGCGCATTCATTCCGGCTATGCAGGTATTGGTCGTGAAGGAATTAACAGATGCGGTCGCCGGACTGCTCACGCGTGATGGCGAGATGTCGGAGCCCGTCAAGTGGCTGGCGGCAAGCGGCGGTCTGCTGCTGATTGGCGCGCTTTTGGATGCCGCAGCCCAATACATGACGATGCTGATGAAACAGAAGACGCAATTCAAAATGGAAACGATGCTGGCGGGGAAATCAATGAGTATTCCGCTGTCTCGATTCGAGCAGCCACAATACTATGATCAACTGCAAAGGGCTAAGATGAACGTCTCTTTTCGAGGTTTTCAACTGATCGAGCAGTTTTTTTCCATTGGCCAATCGCTGCTCACGGTCGCTTCATTCTTCGCCCTGCTGTGGCATTTCAGCTTTGTATTGTCGCTGGGAATGGTGCTTGTTGTCGTTCCGACGCTTGTTGTACATATGAGAATCGGTGAATGGAAGTATTGGCTGATGCGTGTGCAGACGCCGTTCTCGCGGCGCCTGTTCTACTTCTTCGATCTGATGACCAACCGTCAGTCCTCTAAGGAGGTCAGATTGTATCGACACGCTAATAAGCTGCTACACTATTGGGGCGGATATTTCTGGAAAAATGCTGGCGAGCAGAAGAAGGTCGAGCTTCGATCGCAAAAGATGCGAATAGGAATTGAAGGTCTGAACGGAGTGCTTGCCTTTTTATTCTCCTGTTATGCGGTCTGGGTATGTTATTCACAGCAGCTATCRCTCGGGGCTTATGTCGCAATCGCGCAAGTGCTGGCCACGACTCAAGCTTCAATGCGCATGATTGCTCAGAACTTGTCGTCCATCTACGAGGAAACGCTCGTCATGAACGAGTATTACGACTTTTTGGATTCGGAGGAGGAAGAGAACGGGCAGGGACGGCATGTGCTAAACAGCCCCATTGCGGAAGGCATTACCGTTGATCATTTGACTTTTGCCTATCCAACCAGCCTGAAGCCCGTGCTTAACGATATTTCGTTCCGAATCAAACCGAATCAGACAGTAGCGATTGTAGGGGAGAATGGCGCGGGCAAGAGCACGCTCGTTAATTGTCTGATTGGACTTTACCGTGAATATTCGGGCTCTATAAAATACGACGGCGTTGACTTGATGGAGCTGGACGTTAACACATTTCGCGACCGTACTGGAGCGGTATTCCAGGATTTTCTAAGGTACCAAGTATCCGTGAAGGAGAATATTGGGTTCGGCGATGTAGGCCGGATGGAAGACTTGGCCGCAATTGAGGCGGCTGCCGCGCGGTCCGGTGCCGCGGACGTTGTACGAGGGCTTCCGGACGGTATGGATACGTTGCTCGGCCCGATTTTTGATGGGGGGCACGAGCTGTCCGTAGGCCAGTGGCAGAAGCTTGCCCTCGCAAGGTCGTTTATGCGAGATTCTGCAATTATGGTACTTGACGAGCCTACAGCATCCATGGACCCGATGGCTGAAGCGGAGTTGTTCAAGCGATTCACGGAGCTGGCCGAAGGCCGCATTACGCTGCTCATCTCTCATCGAATCGGAAGCTGCCGAATGGCGGATCATATTCTAGTCATGAAGAATGGCACACTAGTCGAGCAAGGCTCACATGAACAATTGCTAAGCTTACAAGGGGAATATTGCCGAATGTTCGAATTGCAGTCATTGGCTTACCGATAATCTAGGTTTCAAACCAACCTGCTATGAACTTCATATCAAGGACGGGGGTGTATATATGGCATTATGGACGATGATTCTCCGCAAGATGGTGAATAATAAGTGGCTGCAGCTGAACTTGTGGTTCGGTCTGACTGTATGTGTGGCTCTATTCTGCTCGATGCCCCTTTATTCTGATGCCATCCTGCAGCGGACGTTGCTGAGGGAGCTCCAGCAGCTTCAAGAGAGGGAAGCTGTATTTCCTGGATATGTAGGAATTAGTACGACCGTCTCCTCCAAGACGACGGACGAGAAGACGAGAAGCCAGATCGCCGAGGCCGATCAATTCGTACAATCGATACCCGAGCGGTTGGGAATGGAAGCAAGAGCGTTCTACCAACAAAGATTTACATCAAAAATGAAAATATACGGGGCGGACGCGTCGGAGCAAGAGAAGAAAGTGCTGAATGCGACAGGCGGCTTTAGGACGCTGACGGACATGGAACATCGGGTTCTTCTTATTGAGGGACGGATGCCCGTCGATCGAACGGACGGCGTCTACGAGGCGCTCGTTACAGAACCCTTCTTGCTGTCGACGAAGAGGGAGCTCGGAGAAGAACTGATCGCCGAAGTAATGACAGGGGATCGTGCACGCTTCCGTGTAATCCCTGTTGGACTTATTGTAACCGATCCGAATGCGGAGCCATATTTGCCTTTTGTTGCAGAAGAGGTCGTTGACGGATTCATGATTCCATTCGAGACGTTCGAGCGCGAGTTTGTACAAGGAGGTAAAGCGGCAATCGCTTTCCTAGAATGGCGTTATGCTATGGAATATGAGCAGTTGAACGTTGAGTTTATCGATCAGCTCGTTAAGGCGGATACCGAGATTCGACGTTTTTTCCAAGGTTATATCGGCATTGCCGAGGTCGAAATTCCGGCAACGCCGACAGCGGCATCATATCATGCGACGGAGAGTCAACTGACCGTTATGATGTTGGCGTTGTATACGCCCGTCATGCTAATGCTCTCCTTCTATTTATATATGGTTGCAAACCTGATTATTAATCAGCAGAAGACGGAGATATCCGTGCTGCGCAGCCGAGGAGCAAGCCGTACGCAGCTGATGACGGCTTATACCGTAGAAGGCTTGCTTCTTGGCCTCAGTGCACTTGCGATCGGACCGTTTCTTGGCGTGAAATTTACACAATTGCTGGGCGCTTCCAGCGGCTTTCTGGAGTTCGTCCAGCGTTCGGCGCTTGAGGTCAGCTTGAGCAGCAATTCTTACAAGATTGGAGCGGTTGCCGTTGGTGCGGCGCTTCTGCTGATCCTGATTCCGGCATTTATGGCTACTCGCGTCAGCATCGTTAGCCACAAGCAGGAGATGGCTCGAGGAGCTAAGCTCTCGTTCTGGTACAAGAGCGGAATTGATATTATTTTGGTCGGATTGGCCATCTATTTACTGATTAACTTTAATAAACGAATGGACGATTTGCAGCGGCTTGCGCTCGATGCCAATGCCTTGCAGGTTGATCCTCTGTTGTTCTTCATGCCCGCAATGTTCGCGCTTGGCGGGGGGCTATTGGCGCTTCGCGTCTATCCATGGTTCATTCGGTTCTTATATTGGGCTGGTCGCAGATGGTGGCCGCCGTCACTTTACCATTCGCTTGTGCAGATCAGTCGCTCATCCGACCAATATTTGACGATCAAGGTGTTTCTAATTATGACTGTAGCGACAGGGTTGTTCAGTGCCAATGCAGCGCGGACAATTAACGATAATATGGAAAGTAAAATCCAATATGCTATCGGCGCGGATATCACGGTGAAGGCCAAGTGGGAAACCTACGAGTCCGATTCCGGAGGTCAARCAAGTCTGGCACCGAATTCGAAGCAAATCCAATATATTGAGCCGCCCATCCAGCCGATGAGAGAGCTGGATGGCGTGGAATCGGCAGCCAAAGTGTTCAGGAAGGAAGACGCGTTTTTCGTAGAAACGAAAAACAAGAGCTCAGGCGTTATGACGATAATCGGCATCGACACGTTGGATTACGGCAAGACGGTCTGGATGAAAGACGGATTGCTTGATTCTCACATTAACTACTATCTTAATCTTATTGCGCCAGACCCGAAGGCGGTGCTCGTCTCTCGTTCCATTGCCGAGGAGCACGGCGTAAAGCCGGGCGATAGTATTCGGGTTTATTGGCAGGGACAAACCCAAGCCCTGTTTACTGTATATGGCATTATCGACTATTGGCCGACATGGAATCCTCTACCTTCCGAAAGATCGTTCGGAGACATGAAGACGGAGAAACCTCATCTGATCGTTGGACATCTGGGTACAATTCAGAATCGGATTGGATTCGAGCCATACGAGGTATGGTATAAGCTGAAGGCCGGCATTTCCAGCTCGCATATCTACGATCAGCTTGCGGAGAAAGGAATTCCGCTTGTGAGTGTCCGTGACGCAAAGCAGGAATTGATACAGTCCGCGAACGCTCCGCTGCGGATGGCAATGAACGGCGTTATGACGCTTGGTTTTGCCGTTGCGATGCTCATCTGCTTCTTCGGCTTCTTGATCTTCTGGGTACTGACCTTATCCGGACGCACGCTTCAATACGGAGTGCTGCAGGCAATGGGCATTCCGTTCCACCAGGTATTCAGCATGCTTGTCAGCGAGCAGGCGCTCACCTCGGGAGCCGCAATCATTATAGGCGTCTATATCGGCAACTTGACGAGCGATCTATACGTTCCGCTGTTCGAAATGTCTTTCGCAACAACGGAGCAAGTGCCGCCGTTCCAAATCGTGCGCAAGCTTGGAGATTATGTGCAGCTCTATGGCATCGTTGGGCTCACGATTGGCATCGGCTTGTCGATTCTCGTCTACCGGTTGTCGCGTACGCGAATTAGCCAAGCGCTTAAGCTGGGAGAGGAATAATAGGCCTACATGAAAACACGCCAGAACCGGCGTGTTTTTTGCATGCTATCGGCAATCGGGTTCCGACTTGTGCCTCGTTTTTTTCATCAAGTAAAGATTGGGTAACATTATAAAGGATTGGCTCTTGATTTTTTGGTGATCAATCATGGAGAATAATAAACATGCATGATTAATTCGTTGTCGAGAAATGGGGTTGTCATCTTGCGGAAGCGAATATGGAATAAGGCTGCGCTTATGCTCGCCGTATTCATGTTTATGCAGACGCTTACGGCGTGCGAAGAAAATAAGGAAGCAGCAGAGAAGCCTGATACCGAAGTTACGGAACAATCGATGTATTCGGATTTAGGCTTAACCAAATATAATCCTCCGATCGAAATTTCGCTCGTACGGGAAATAGACGAAGATTTTACGGATTTGATAGCCAATTTTCCGGGGGAGACACTCGATAACAATCGGTGGAGCCAGCTCTACGAGGATGTGCTTGGCATTCGTGTTAAGTACGAATGGACTGCCAAAAGGGATCTCTATCAACAAAAATTAGGATCTGCGTTAGCATCGGGCAACATACCCGATATCGTCAGAGTGAATGCGCAGCAGTTGCGGCAATTGGCAAACGAAGGACTCATGCAGGATTTAACCAGCGTGTACGAGCAGTATGCAGCGCCGTTCACCAAGGATGTGCTGAACCAGGAAGGGACGGGGCCGTTTGAGGCGGCAACGATTGACGGGAAGCTGATGGCGATACCAGAAACGTCGGCATCGATCGAAGGAGCCCAATACTTATGGATACGGACCGATTGGCTGAAGCGGCTCGATTTAAAGCCGCCAGAGACGTTGAATGATTTGCTCGCAATTTCGAAAGCGTTTACAGAAAACGATCCCGACGGAAACGGCAAAAACGACACGTACGGGCTGGCGCTCACGCAATATTTGTGGGATCCCGTTATGGGGGCTTTGGATTTTATGGCCGGTTACGGCGCTTACCCAAACATTTGGCTGGAGGATGATACGGGCAAGCTTATGAATGGAGCCGTTCAGCCGGAAGTGAAAAAGGCGCTAGCCGTTCTTCAGCAGATGTACCGCGATGGACAAATTGATCCGGAATTTGCGTTAAAGGACGGCCGTAAAGAGAAGGCGATGATCTCGGAAGGGAAAATCGGCATGATGTTCGGAGAGCAATGGGGTTCATTCTTGGTTCAAGCAAGCTACGAGAAGGATGCCGATGCGGACTGGCAGCCATTCCCTATTGTGTCGGATAGCGGCCAGAAGCCCAAAGTACCGCTTCGCTTTGCGACTACGCAGTTTCTAGCCGTCAAAAAAGGGGTAGAGCACCCCGAAGCGATCGTGAAAATGATCAATTTGCATCTAGAGAAAAATTGGGGCGTTACAGCGGAATACGAAACCTACTACAGCACTCCGTATCCAGCATGGCAGCTCTCGCCCTTTACTCCCGCCCCATTGCTCAAAAATTACGAGGCTTTTCTGCAGCTGGATGAATTCCGGACCACGGGAGACGAAGCGGTGCTGCATGATGAGGCTAAAGCGATCAAAAAAAATATCGATGCGTATTTGACTAAAAACAACGTAACCGGCTGGGGGTGGGAACGTACTTACGGGCCCAAGGGGGCGTTCTCCATCTTCAGGGATTATGAAAAAAACAATCAGCTGCTCTACGAGAAGTTCGTCGGCGTTCCGACGCAAGCGATTATCGAGAAGCAATCCATATTGGACGATTTGAAGCATAAAACATATATGAACATTATTCTCGGACGGCCTATCGAGGAATTTGACCGCTTCGTCGAAGAATGGCATCGATTAGGCGGATCGCAGATGACGGCTGAGGTAAACGAGTGGTATACCAAGAAAGACGGTACATCCTAGATAAGAAGTAGGTTCTCTCATGGCGTTCCTTTAGTATTACTTGTTCCCTCCATAGATAAAGCTGCTTGCGAGGAGTTGTGTAAGATTGCTTAAGATACCCGTCAATTCCATGCGCCATGCTTTGTTTTTAAGGCTTGTTATCATGCATCTCGTCGTTATTTTGCCTATTATCTTACTTGGCGTTTATTTATATAACTGGAGCTACACCAACGCGAGCCAGGACATTTCCAGAAACACCTTGGCGCAGCTGTCATCGTATCTTGAGGACATGAACCGCGAGGTGGAATGGCTGGAGGTTCAGCAATTCGATATGCTGCAGGAAGGAGAGCTTACGAAAGTCGCGGTAACGTGGGATATGATGGACAGCGTCGAGAAGAAGGAGAGCATGGACTACTTGGTTCATCGGCTGACCTCCATTAAGAACAGCAGCGCTTATATGAAGGATATATATGTTCATATCCCCTCCATCGGCAAAACGCTCTCATTCGGCAATGCCGTTCACGATCTCGAGCAAGGAAGGTATGATCAAATCCGTGCCGTGTCGGAACGAAACGGGGCGAAGCGTCTCATCAGGCAGGGAGATTCACTTCACCTAAGCGCCTCCAAGTTCGGGGGAAGGAAGGGGGAAGAGCCGCTTTATATCGTGCAGATCGAGCTCGATACGGCGAAGCTGAAGGAATCGTTAAATCAACTGAGCGTTTATGCTGAGAGCGGTTCTTTCTTGATCGCCGATCAGGTGGATTTTACGCTGCTTGGCAACGACAATTCTAGCGTTATTTTGGACAAATATTTGCAAACAACTCGTCTTTCGAAAGAAAGTTCCCTGCTATTGAAAGTCAATGGACAATCGTATCATGTCGACAAAGCCAATTCACCGGAATTAGGGCTTTCGGTCGTCACGTATTTGCCGGAGGAGACGGTCAAAAGGCCGCTTAATAAGTTTAATCTATGGGCTTGGCTGTTCACGGGCACGTCGATTCTCGCTATAGTTGTTTATTCCCTCTCGACGTATAGGCTCGTTCATCGGCCGCTGCTGCTGCTTGTTCAGAGCTTCCGCAGAATGGAAGGCGGCACGCTGGATATTCAGATCGATCACGAGAAGAAGGACGAGTTCGGTTATTTATATGATCGTTTTAATCACATGCTGAACAAATTGCAGACGCTGATCGATCAGGATTTTAAGCAGAAGCTGATGATGCAGAAGGCTGAGCTGAAGCAGCTGCAGTCACAGATTAACCCGCATTTCCTGTACAATAGCTTCTTTATCCTTAATTCGCTTGCCAAAACGGGCGATACGGATCGTATCGAGCTTTTTACAAATATGCTGGGCGAATATTTCAGATTTATTACGCGCAACGGGGAGGATAATGTTTACCTTTCGGAGGAAATCAAGCATGCAAGGATGTATACCGAGATCCAGAAGCTTAGGTTTTCTAGACGCATAAGCGTACAGTTCGACGAGCTGCCGAAGGAAATGGAGCGCATACGTGTACCAAGGCTTATCGTTCAGCCGATTATCGAGAACGCGTATGAACATAGTCTTGAGAAAATGTCGGAGGAGGGCTTTCTGCGCATCTTCTTTGTACGGAATGAGCAGGAGTCCATGATTGTCGTCGAAGACAACGGAAGCCGGATCGATGACGCTCTAGTCGACGCTTTGAACGGTCAAATGGCAAATAACGGGGAAGCGCATGAAATGACAGGGATCATTAATATCCACCGTCGGATTATACTGACCTATGGCGAAGGTAGCGGCTTGTTTCTATCAAGAAGTGAGTTAGGTGGCTTGCGAGTCGAAATACGCATAAATTCAAAGGAGGCGGATGGGGATGCACCGGCTGCTAATCGTCGATGACGAGGAAATTATAACCGACGGACTTTATGAGGTGTTGAGCAAGCTCATTCCGGATCAATTGGACGTTTGCAAGGCGTATTCGGCTAAGGAAGCTTTGGAATGGATGTCGCGAACGCGCATCGATATTGTAATGACTGATATCGCCATGCCGGGCAAGAACGGACTGGAGTTGTCGGAAGAAATATTGACGTATTGGCCGAGATGCAAGGTCATTTTTCTTACGGGACATAGCGAATTCGATTTTGCTTACCGGGCATTTCAAATGCCGGATGTCCGTTATTTGCTGAAGACAGAAGGGTATGCGAAAGTGACGGAAGCCGTCCGGGGCGCCTTGCTCGATATTCAGCGAAGCACGGTCGAGAACATGTTGCTTGAGCAATCACGTGAGCAGAAGTATGCATACGAGTTCATGGCGCAAGGCGATTATATGAGGCAACTGCTGCATGAGAGCGATTCGCTCTGTTCGGAGCAGAAGGAGCTCATGGAGGAATTCGGCCATTTGAATATCGGACTGGACCCAACGAAAACTGTCATGCTCGTGCTTGCTAGGTTGTCGTACCCGTCCGGCATGACGTATACGGAGAGGAGCAAGCTGCTTGCTTCGGCCAGGACGATATGGGATTCCTTGCTGAAGGACCATGTGAAGAGCATCGGAATTGTCGATCGGCATGGTGACCTTATGTGGTTCATACAGTCTGGAAGTGAAAGCGGTGGGAAACCAGCCGTCGACTTCGCATGTTATATCGAGGGGGTACTCGAGCTTATCCAAGAAGCCTGCCTCTCCTCTCTTAAACTGGAAATCACGTTGACAATAAGCGGAACAAGCTGCGATTGGACGGCCGTCACCCAGCAATATGAGAGACTGCGCCGACTGCAGCAGCTTAGGATCGGAACTGGCATTTGCATGATTCTAAGGGATCATGACGAGAATATGGACGGATTTTCGGGGAAAGAAGCATTCGTACCGAGCCGTAAAGTAGAGATTATGGCTGCACATTTGGAGGCTGGCCGCGCGGAAGAGTTTTATTCTGATTGGGAGCAATTGTCGAGAGTGGCGCTGCTTCACAACGAGCAAGCACAGCGATCCATCGAAGCTTATTATTCGGTTGCTCTGATACTCTACTCGTGCTTGAACAAGCTGGGGCTGCAAAGCCGCCTTGATGATCACGGGAAGCTGATGCGACTGGACTGCCATGCCTCGATGAAGGAGGGGTTCGAGTATTTGAAGCAAACCGCGGAAGCGATTTTCCGATATAAGCAGAGCGATGAGCGGGACAGAACCTCGCAAGTTATTGACCGAATCTGCCAGTACATCGACGACCATCTGAGGGAGGACCTTTCTTTGGTAAGGCTTGCGGAAATCCACTACTTCAATCCATCCTATCTGTCGCGTTTCTTCAAGCAGGAACGAGGCATTAATCTATCTGAATATATCGATACCTGCAGAGCAAGAAAAGCGAAGGAACTGCTGCATGACAACGATTTGAAGGTAAGAGAGGTTGCCGTATCAGTCGGGTATGAAGCCGCTCATTCGTTCACGCGTTTCTTCAAGAAGGTGACGGGTATGACGCCCCAAGAGTATCGCGATTCACTCAACGTATAGATGAATTCCAATGAACAAGGCGAAAGGATAAGGTTTCTCTTATCCTTTCGCCTTGTTCATTGTTTCTGCGCGTAGCCCGTTGTTGCAGTACTACAATTTGAAGGGTAAAAACATATGATTCGTCAGGTTGTGGATGTATCTTGAAGACGATAAATTGATGTAACGAGAGGCCGAGCGATGCCGCGGATCGCAATCGAAGTCTTATATGACTCGGAATAAATCGAGCCACGCCGCCAAATGACGGCGACAGCCGTTTCACCTTGTGAAATTGTTTAATAAATACGGTAGTTGCCGCTTAATGCCAGCAGACTGAAGAAATACAGGCAATTATCGTAATAGCGTCGATCGCCGGTACGGAGGGGCGTGTCCCAGAACAAGCGGACAAAATAGGCGGCATCGGGTCCGTCCGCAGCGAGAGAAGCCATTGCATTCGTGGCGAGAAGGCCGATCGGATGCAGCGCCGGTTCATCAAATGGTTTGCCTTCGATTGTATAGCGACGATAGTCGGAAACATCGATGTTGCGGAAGAACGCCTGGATGCGATTACTCTGATCGATTTGCCATGGGTCCTTGCGGAACCATTCATAGTCAAGTCCGATATTCGCCGCTACGCGGTAAGCGTCACTGAAGAAATGCCGAAAGTCGCCGTGCCGCTGAGGTACCGCAGGCGTTCCGTCATAGTTCGCGTATTCGGGGGAGAGTCCCGTTTCCGGATGGCAGGCAGCATGCAGGTAAGCGCGACTCGCTTCTGCGGCATCTCTCCAGAACGGCCTGTCCTGTTCATCGGCATGAATCGCGAACAATTCATAGAAGTGCGGGAGATGATAGGAGGGATCGCTAAACGGCGATTCAGGAATGAATTTAATCAGCTTAGTTGCTGGATCCCACATCGGGTCGCCTTCGCCGTTCTCTCCCTGATGGATGCATGCGCGCAGAATTGTTTTGGCTTGCTCGGAATAATCAAACGGCACTGGCCCGTTACCCCAGCGGTTGGAGGCGAAAATTAAGGCCATGGCGAAAAACTCTTCCCCGTCGGGTGCTGGACCTTGCGAAATACGAGAGCCGTCCGGCTTGCAATGCCACGCGAAGTAATGCTTGTAACGCCCGTCCTTATGCTGCATGAACGTCTTCGCATAGTTCCATAGTCTGTCGAATTCATCTTTTTTGTTCATTTGCACCGCCATCATCATGCCGTAAGACATGCCTTCTGAGCGTACATCCAGATTGCCAGTATCTAGAAGATACCCTTTGTCGTCGCCCAAAGGGTAATAGATGCGCATTTCAGGGTTGCCATAGAACAGCTCGTTCCAAGCCTGCTCGAGCTTGCTTTCGATTTCCTGAAAGGAATACCCAAGTTCCTTGAATAGATTTCTGTAGCTGCCTGTATGGAAAGCACCTTGGTTTGAGTCTGACATTGTCGCAACCTCCACAGTACATTTTTTTGAACCTATCATAACATGGTCGATGCTTAAGGAATTATAGCGTTTACTTTAAAAAATATAGCACTTTTCAATTTTCGAAGAGAGAGGGCTGCCTCATGCATAGCGTTATTATTGTCGACGACGAACTATTTTTCCGCAAAGACTTTATAGGAATGATAGATTGGGAGGGCAACGGTTATCAAGTGATCGGTGAAGCGGCTGATGGCAAGGACGCGCTTGCCATGATTAGAGACAAAAAACCCGATCTTGTCATCACTGATATCCGAATGCCCGTACTCGACGGTCTTGCCTTAATCCAAGCTGCGGAGGAGGAGAAGCTCGATACCGAGTTCGTTATTATAAGCAGGCATACCGATTTCTGTTATGCGCAGCAGGCCGTTCGTTTGGGCGTATTGGATTATGTGCTTAAGCCTATCGACGAAGATGACTTTGTTTATGCACTTGTGAAGCTGCACGACAAGCTGGAGAGGAAAAAACAGCTTCAAGTGCGTAAACGCATGCTGAAGAACCAGAAGCAGATCGAAACTTTGATCAGGGGAGAATCGACGGGGAAGGCGAAAGAGGAAAGCATAGTGCTGGAAATGGCGATCGGATCAGAGGCGTTTACATACACGCTAATTGAGCTGAATAACGTTCATCCTTGGAGCGGAAGGAAGTTTCCGTTAAAGGAGAAAATTCGGGCAGACATTCGGGATGCGATACAGCAAATCGTCCCAAGAGCGTCAGAGCCGTTTATATCCGAGCACGGAAGAACCTATGGGTTGATCGTTCCCTCAATGTATCTTGCTGGCGTTGGAGGAAGCATAAAGACGTTTATGGAGCTTTTATTAATGCGGCTCGAAGATCGCTGTGGGCTTCCGTATCGCGCCTACGCGGGAACAACGGTCAAGCAATTGGATAAGATCAAGGAATCGTATGCAAGCGCCAAGAAAGCAGTAACTAGCAAGTATTACAGAAGCGCCGATTGTTTCATTGCATATAGCGAAGTGAAAGAAACAACATTAGTTTACGGACAATTAGACGGCGACCTATGTCGGAAGTTGGTAGAGGCAGTCGAGGAGAATGATTCATATGAAATCAGACTGGTCGTTAATCGGATATTTTCTGAATTTCGCGAGAAACGTTTCTCGCCCGAGGCGATTCAAACAAGCATCGTACACTGCGTGTTATTGATTTGTATATCGATTAGAAGCATGGAAGGTGATGAAACCGAGCTGACGTCCTTTGAAGCAATTATTAATTGGTATGATTACAATGTCACGTTAGACGAGATCAAACGGCTGCTTAACGCTTTCGTTTTCGAAGCAAGCGATTTGATCAACATGCTATACAGAACCTACGGGAAGGGGAGAATTCACAAAATCAAAACGTACATCGACCAAAATTACAGTAAAAATATTAGTTTGAAAATCATTGCTGGTCAATTTTATTTGAATCCGGCTTATTTAGGACAGCTTTTCAAAAAAAAATACGGTGTGTACTTTAATGAATACCTGCAGCAGCTTAGAATCACAGAGGCGAAAAAATTGTTGAGGATTAAGGACTTTCGCATATACGAGGTGGCAGAGCGTGTCGGATTTAACAATTCCGATTATTTCATCACTCAATTCGAGAAGCTGGAGCAAATGTCACCTTCCGAATATCGAAATAAATGGAACCTGCAATAAGACCGAAGGCTGTTAGTTGGCGGTGCTGCTCGAATTGCTATTTCGCTTCGTGATCGGATTCATCTGCATAACAACTAGAAATAGACGGGTAATGACTGAGAATTTGGCGGGTTGTTCCTTGCCGAGGTTAACCTTACTATGTTCAATAATAGGGAAAGAGGTGAAAGCTTTTTGACAAGCAAGAAGCGCTTTGGAATCATTGCCGCCCTTGCAGTGACCGCCACAGCGATATTCCTTCTCAGCCAATTGCAGGCTAACCGGAATGAATCGGAGCAGATGCCTGATGTGAAGCTGTCGGCTTATCTGAAGGAAGAGACGGTAGAGCTTAGCAAGAAGAGGGATAGCACATATGAAGTGGATTTACTCATGGATGATTTCCCGATCGGGGCTGAGGTTGTACAAATTCGCGCCTTGCTTCACATTCCGGTTGCATTCGAAGTCGGTTCGATCGTTCTGAACCTCAATAATGTTTTGGCGGCAAATGTCGCCTTAAAGCCTTCCGATGAAGGGCTGGAGCTTTGGATCAGCAATGACGACGGTTCCAAGGTTTCATTCACGAATCTTGACGGCAGCAAAGCGCTGGCTACGATTACATTAAAACAAAAGCGGGAGTTGATTGTGAAAATGAAAGATGAATTGAAGGTAAGCAGTCTGGAAATCTTGGAGTCCAATCATAATAACACGGCATATGACGTTAACCAGGCAACCTCGAAGCTGAGCTATGAGCCGCCTGCCAGCGCGGTTGGGAAGCTTCCGCAGAACGGCAATCCGATCGTATCCCATAAATTCGGCGCAGATCCTTATGCTCTCGTATATAATGGCCGTGTTTATATTTACAATACCTACGACGTACTAGAATACGACTCCGCTGGAGAGGTGAAGGATAACTCTTACGGATCAATCAAGCGGCTGTCGATCGTTTCCTCCTCGGACTTAATGAACTGGACGGATCATGGTTTCGTAGTTGCCGCTGGTCCCGAAGGGGAGGCGAAGTGGGCGACGCAATCCTGGGCGCCGGCAGCGGCGCATAAGGTGATTGACGGCAAGGATAAGTTCTTCCTTTACTTTGCGAATAACGCCAGTGGCATTGGCGTGCTCACGAGCGACAGCCCGACGGGACCTTGGATCGATCCGATCGGCAAGCCGTTAATTGCGAGATCGGCGCCGGCCGCAGAAGGCGTGACATGGCTGTTCGATCCGGCGGTGCTGGTCGATGATGACGGCAAGGCGTACATCTACTTTGGCGGGGGTATCCCAGAGGGCAAAGAGGAGAAGCCGGATACGGCTCGCGTTATGCAGCTAGGGGACGACATGATCAGCGTCGTCGGCGAAGCCGCTGTCATTCCTGCGCCATTCATGTTCGAGGATGCCGGCATCAATAAAGCAGGCGGTACTTATTATTACACATACTGCTCGAATTTTTACGGCGGCACTCGTCCAGAAGGAAGCCCGCCTGCAGGGGAAATCGCTTATATGACAAGCGATCATCCCATGGGGCCGTGGACATACCAAGGCACCATTCTGAAAAATCCCGGCCACTTCTTCGGCGTGGGCGGCAATAATCACCATGCGATGTTCCAATTCCAGGACGAATGGTACATTGCGTATCACGCGCAGACATTATCAAAGGCGATGGGTGTACCGAAAGGCTATCGATCGACGCATTTGAACAAAGTGAGCTTCGGCGCGGACGGCTCGATTCTAGAAATTGAAGCGGATTTGAAAGGCGTACCGCAGATCGATAAGCTTAACCCGTTCGTGCGAGTGGAGGCGGGAACGCTTGCTTGGAGCGCAGGCATTGATGCGTTGCCGCATAAGATGGACGATAACGGAACGACGGTAGGAGAGGTTGCAATCGGAGCTATTCACAACGGCGATTGGACAGCTGTGTCAGGCGTGGACTTCGGCGCCGGCGCCTCTACGTTCTCGGCGTTCATAGCAGGCGGAAGCGAGGCTGCCGTCATAGAGCTTCGTTTGGACAGTCCGGATGGCGATTTGATAGGTACGCTTGCTGTTCCACAGGCAGACGGATCGACAGGCTGGACAGAAATAAATACGGTGGTTGAAGGCGCCGTAGGCATTCACGATCTGTATTTTGTGTTCAAAGGCAAGGCCGATACGGATTTGTTCACCTTTCGTGCATGGCAGTTTTCTAAATAATTGAAAAGGTTACCCTTAATGAAATCGATTCATCTTCCTTGAACAGAAAAAGACTTGCAGCCTCTTCGCTGCGAGTCTTTTCTTTGATGTAAAGCAGAGGTTTTGTTGTTAGTGGAGTTCCTATATTGGTTGAACTAAAGAAATACAGTTTAAGCGAAGCGAGAAGATCGTTCTGGAGAAACGCAGTGTTCGCCTTTGTAGCCGGATTTTTACCTTTAAATGTCTTAGTCAATCAAAAAATCTGGTTACAACCTCGATTGTAAGAATGATCTTCTCGCGCAGCGACCAAAACGAGAAACTTTAGTTCAACTTATATAGTTCAATTGAAAAGAGGCCTTAGCTTGCGATTTAGGGTTCAATTTGTTGTTTTTTAGTTGTTAATCGAGACCAAAGCTATCGTTTATAGGGTAAACGAACAAGAAATGAACAGGTACTTCTACAGAAATGAAAGCGTTAAAATAAATAGTAATAACGGGGAAAAATGAGGAGGTTAGCGGTATTGGCGAAGTTAGAATTGCCGGGAGAAGCAATCGGCGGGATGATTCTGAAKGCGGTCGGCCTTAAGCGTGTATTCGGTAGAGGCAGTGGCGCCGTCACCGCGTTATCGGATGTTCATTTGGCTATACCAGCCGGATCAATGGTTGCGCTTAAGGGCAGGTCCGGTTCAGGCAAGACGACTTTGCTGAATATGCTCAGCGCGCTTGACGAGCCAACGGAAGGGCAAGTGTTTTTCCGAGACAGAGAAATTACGCGTATGCCCGGAAAAGAGAGAAGTGCTCTGAGGCGCAAAGAAATCGGCCTCGTCTTCCAGTCATTTGGACTTATTCCGCTCATGAATGCATACGAGAACGTGGAATTCGGCCTGCGCGTTGCGGGCACGCCGTTTAAGGGCAATCGGGAGGCGGCGGAACGGGCATTGGAGCAGGTTGGGATGAAGGAAAGAATGAAGCACCGGCCGGCCGAGCTCTCAGGAGGAGAGCAGCAGCGCGTGGCGATCGCAAGGGCAATTGCCCACGAGCCTGTGCTGCTCATCGCGGACGAGCCGACGGCGGAGCTCGATAGCCGAATGGGCTTTCAAGTGATGAGAGTATTCCGGGAGCTCGTTAATCGTTCTGGTATGACGGTCGTTCTGACCACGCATGACCCGGGCATTATGGAGCTTGTCGATCATGTCATTTCATTGGAGGATGGAAGAATTGTATCGCAAACGAACATCGAATAAGGGAGGCGGACTGCTGCTTTCAGGCGTGCGCCGATCGGCAGTGGCGTTGGCATTGATGCTAGCGCTGTCCGGATGCGGCCTTCTCCCTGCAGAGCAGTCTGCTTTGCAGCCGCCGCTTGTTCAGCCGGCGCAGGAGCAATTGGATATCGTAGAAGCAAGCCGCGGATCGATTCAGACATATCTGAAAGGAACGGCTCATTTCGTTTCCTCGAGCGCGGAGAACTTGTCATTCAAGGAATCGGGAGGTCGGCTCAAAGCAATCAAGGTAAGCGCCGGGCAGGAAGTTCACGCTGGCGATCTGCTCGTGGAGCAGGAAACCGGTGATCTTGAGCTTCAGGCTAGCCTTCAACAGCTTAACGTGGAACGGGCAGAGCTGCTGTTCAAGCAAGCATATCTTGACGGCGCGTCGACCACTGACTTGCGTTTGCGCGAAATCGATCTCGAACGCGAGAGAATATCGCTTCAGTCGATGGAGAAGCGTCTTGCAAAATCACGTCTTTATGCGACCCTATCGGGAACGGTGACGTTCGTGGAGACGTTGAACGCGGGCGACTTTGTGAACGCCTACCAGGCTATCGTATCGATCGCGGATACGTCCCGCATTCAGCTTACGTATGTTGCCGCAGACATGAAGGAGGTACAGCCGGTCGAAGCAGGAATGCCGGTCAATTTGAAATACAAGGGAAAGGCGTATACAGGCAAAGTGCTGCAATCGCCTTCCACTGTGCCTATCGGAACGGACGGATCCAAAGCAGAGCGCAATGCTGTAACGCTCTACATGAGCATGGATAAGGCCCCGGCAGGCATCCAAATCGGAGATAGCGCCGAGCTGACGATCGAGCTTCAGAAGCGCGAGAACGTCATCATCCTGCCTCGCTCGGCCATTCGTTCTTACATGGGGCGCTATTACGTACAGGTGGCGGAAGGCGAGCGACGCAAGGAGGTTGACGTAGAGGTGGGGCTGATAACGCCGACGGAGGCCGAAATCATTAAGGGACTCGAGGAAGGCCAGAAGGTCATCTTGAACAACTAACTAACAATGAAGACCGGATACAGCAATGTATCCGGCGCTGGGATGGGGTGTACGTATGGCCTTATGGACGATGATCCTTCGAAAGATGGCAAACAACAAGTGGCTGCAGTTGAACCTTTGGATCGGCCTTACTGTGTGCGTGGCTTTGTTCAGCTCCATGCCGCTTTACTCCGAAGCCATATTGCAGCAGACGCTGCAGAAGGAGCTTCAATCGGTGCAGCTTCAAGAAGGCGTGTATCCGGGATATATCCGCATCGGAACGACAGTATCCTCGTCGACCGTGGACGAGAAGACAGTAGAGGCCATCAGGCGGGCTGACCGATTCGTGCAAACGATACCGGGAAGAGCGGGACTCGAAGCTTTATCCGCTTATCAACAACGCTTCACGCAGCGAATGAAGGTGTACGGAGCTGATGCTACGGATCAGGAGAAGCAGTCGCAAAAGGCGGCGGGCAGCATCAAGTCGCTATCCGGTCTTGAGAAGCGCGTTCGCCTGATCGACGGCGTGATGCCAGCCGTACGCACGGACGGCATTTACGAGGCTCTCGTTACGCAGAAGTTCCTTATTGCGACGAAGCGTGATCTCGGGGATGAATTGATCGCGGAAGCGCCGGACAAAATGAAGTTCCGCTTTATCGCGGTAGGGATCATGGAGACGGATCCGACTGCTGATCCTTATTTGCCTTATCTCGCTTCAGAGGACAGCGATGGTTTTATTATTCCATTCGATCAATTCGAGAGCGATTTTATCATTGGAGGCAAGACGAAGCTCGCGAGCCTCGATTGGCGCGTGGCGCTTGATTACGAGAAGTTAACGATCGATTCGATTGATGCATTCGTACAGGCCGACAAGGACATCAGGCRATATTTCCGTGGTCGCATCGGTGTCGACGAGGTCAACATTCCTGCCATTTCGACAGTGGATGCTTATCAAGGCAAACAAGAGAAGCTTGATGTCATGATGCTGTCTCTTTATTCGCCGGTCATGCTGATGCTCGCCTTCTATCTCTATATGGCGGCCAATCTCATTATTGAACGGCAGAAGACGGAGATTTCCGTTCTGCGCAGCAGAGGGGCAAGTCGTCTGCAGATTATGACGGCCTATACGTTCGAGAGCCTATTTCTTGGCGTTAGCGCACTTGCGGTTGGTCCTTTTCTCGGCATTCTGTTCACTAAAGTATTAGGCGCCTCGAACGGTTTCCTAGAGTTCGTCGATCGTTCGGCCCTTGAGGTCAGTCTGACCAGCAGCGCTTACTTGATGTCGGGTGCAGCGGTAGCTGCCGCATTGGTTTTGACTCTCATACCGGCTTTCATGGCAACCAGAGTCAGTATCGTCAGTCATAAGCAGCAGAATGCCCGCCATAACAAGCTGACGTTTTGGCATAAGACCGGACTTGATTTTATCCTCGTCGGCGTTGCTATGTATTTGCTCTATAATTTCAACAAACGGCAGGAGGATTTGCAGCGGTTAGGGCTTGATTCGGATGCTTTCCAGCTCGATCCGATGCTGTTTCTGATGCCTTCGCTTTTTGCTCTCGGGGGCGGCTTGCTGCTGCTGCGGGTTTATCCGTGGTTCATACGTCTAATCTATTGGGCAGGCCGCAGATGGTGGTCGCCAGCGCTGTACAACACGCTAATACAGATTAGCCGATCGTCCGGTCAATATCAGACGATCAAGCTGTTTCTGATCATGACCGTTGCGACAGGACTCTTTAGCGCGAATGCGGCCCGAACCATAAACGACAACATGGAGAGCAAGATTCAGTACGCCATCGGAGCGGATATGTCGATTATGACCCGCTGGGAAAGCGATGCGCGTCCCTCAACCTATATGTCGTCGGCCTCTCAAACACTGACCGAACCGACACCGTCCAGCTCGAGCCGGGTAAATTACATCGAGCCGCCGTTTCAGCCGTTCGAAGAGCTGGAAGGCATTGAGGCGAGCGCTAAAGTATTTAAGAAAGAGAATGCGCGCTTCGTCACGCCTGCCAGCGGGGCAAGCGGAGCGACGACGCTCTTTGGCATCGACACGATGAACTTCGGCCAGACGACATGGATGAAGGATGGGCTGCTTGACTATCCCATTAACGGCTACCTTAATCTCCTCGCGCCTAATACGAAGGCGGTACTGATCTCTCGTTCAATCGCGAAGAAGGCAAAAGTAAAGCCAGGCGACACCATCAGCTTGTCCTGGGACGGGCTCGATCAGGCGCAATTCATCGTCTATGGCATTATCGACTACTGGCCAAGCTGGAATCCGCTTCCTACGGGCAGCAAGGATAATGAAAAAGCGGTTCAGCCCAACTTGATCGTAGGCCATCTCGGAACAATTCAGAAGAGACTTGCTGTAGAGCCATACGAAGTATGGCTGAAACTGAAGGATGGCGTTACAAGCCAATTCGTCTACGACCAACTGGCAGAGAAGAAGCTGCGAATCATCCAGCTTCAGGATGCCACGCAAGAGCTGATTGAATCGAAAAACGATCCGTTCAGACTCGCAATCAATGGCGTTATGACACTCGGATTCGTTATCTCCATGCTCATCAGCTTTTTCGGCTTCTTGCTGTTCTGGGTGCTTACGCTGTCAGGCAGAACACTTCAATACGGCGTGCTCGGGGCAATGGGTATTCGGTTCGGACAAATTATCGGCATGCTCGTCAGCGAGCAATTGCTGACTTCGGGAGCGGCAGTTGTTCTGGGTGCTTTCATCGGCAATTCGATAAGCGAGCTATTCGTACCGCTCTTCGAGATGTCCTTCGCAACGAAGGATCAAGTGCCTCCTTTTGAAATGATTCAGCAGCTCAGTGATTATTTGCAGCTGTACAGCATCGTCGGCATTACGCTGACCCTGGGTTTGCTTATTCTCGGTTACCGCTTGTCGAGAATCCGGATTGCACAAGCACTCAAGCTTGGAGAGGAGTAAAGGATGATTAGAAGTGAAGGACTCGTCAAAATTTACAAAATGGCGGATCTTGAGGTGTTCGCTCTGCAAGGTCTGGATCTACAGGTCGAGGCCGGCGAGCTAATGGCGATTATCGGCAATTCAGGCAGCGGCAAGTCGACGCTCCTGAACATGCTGGGGGGACTTGACAAGCCGTCGGCCGGCAAACTTTATGTGGACGGCAAAGACCTGCTGAAGTTCGGAGAAAAGGAACTGGTAGCCTATAAGCGGGATACAGTCGGTTTTGTATGGCAGAACAATGCGCGTAATCTTATTCCTTATTTAACGGCGCTTGCTAATGTGGAGCTTCCGATGCTGCTTCGCGGCAAGCGCCGGCAGGCACGGGCTATGGAGCTGCTGGAGGCGGTTGGGCTTGGCCACCGGATGAAGAACAGGCTGAATGAGCTGTCTGGCGGTGAGCAGCAG
>NZ_JBFTSN010000075.1:0-22359 GCF_056400045.1 Paenibacillus sp. 01L418 | reverse complement strand
CCTTATAGCAGTGGCCATACCAGTAATGTATTTGCACCAGCAAACACAAAAAAACCAACTCGAGTGAATAAACGCTCGAATTGGTTTTACAGTGGAAATATTAGCGAAGATTTGGAATGTTTACTTCTGGATTAACGTCTGCTTCATAATCGATGCCATCTGTCTCGAAACCGAAAAGCTGGAAAAATTCACGACGATAACCTTCAAGATCAGAAAGATCATAAACATTTTCTGTAGAGAGCTTAGCCCAAACATCGGCAACCTCAGCTTGGATTTCTGGTCTCATCTCCCAATCATCAACGCGGATAAGGCCTTTTTCATCAACCAGCGTTTCACCTTTACCGTATAGACGTTCTGAGAATAAACGATACATTTGCTCAATGCAGCCCTCATGAATGCCTTTTTCTTTCATCACTTTATAAAGGGCGGAAATATAAAGCGGCACAACTGGAATCGCGGAGCTTGATTGCGTTACGAGCGCTTTGTTAACGGAAACGAATGCGCGACCGCCATTTGTGCTGAGCTGTTCATTAAGGCGGTGAGCCGTAGCTTCCAGATCATTTTTAGCAGCGCCAATTGTACCTTCACGATAAACTGCATGTGTAATTTCAGGTCCAATGTAAGAGTAAGCAACTGTAGTTGCGCCTTCAGCAAGCGCTCCAGCTTTCTCAAGCTCGTCAATCCACATCTGCCAGTCCTCGCCGCCCATAACAGCAATCGTTTGACGAAGCTCGTCTTCTGTTGCCGGCTCGATTGTAGCTTGCGTTACATCGCCGTTATGGAAGTTAACGGTTTTGTTCGAATACGTGCCGCCAAGCGGCTTGATAACGGAAGAGAACGTTTCGCCTGTTTTTGGATGCGTACGGCGCGGGGAAGCAACGCTGTAGACAACAAGATCAATTTTACCTAGTTCCGTACGGATCAAGTCGATTGTTTTTGCTTTAATTTCATCAGAGAAAGCATCTCCAACGATGCTGAAAGATTTGCGTCCAGCAGCTGCAGCAGCTTCCTCGAAAGCAGCGGAATTGTACCAGCCAGCGGATGCTGTGCGTGCGCCTTCAGCAGCTTTGTCAAAATAAACGCCAATTGTATTAGCGCCAGCAGCGAAAGAAGAAACGATACGTGAAGCAAGACCATAACCTGTTGAAGCTCCAATGACGAGCACGTTGCGCGGGCCTTCAATGCTTGGTTGAGCGTTTACGTAATCGATTTGACGCTGTACTTGTTGTGCGCAGCCCTCAGGATGTGCTGTCGTACAAATAAAGCCACGAGTTTTTGGTTGAATAATCATATTAGAATATTCCTTTCCATAATGGAATTTGTTTGTATGCGTTATGTAACGGGACAACTCTCTCCCATTTTACCGATTTTTATGGAAGAAGGGAAGTTCTCCATTCGTGACAAAAGCATTTATTTGCACAATTTCTTATTTTTTCTCAAATAAATAAGCGCCAAGAAAGCATCTCTGCATTCTTGGCGCTTATTTATGTAGAAATTAACGACGTCCTGACAGCTGCTGTTCAGCCATTTGAACGAGCCGGCGTGTAATTAATCCGCCGATAGAGCCCATATCGCGAGTGGTCATATTGCCATAATATCCGTCTTGCGGAAGTTGAATGCCAAGCTCTTGGGCCACTTCATATTTAAGCTGCTCTAGAGCTGCACGGGCTTGCGGTATAAGAAGTTGATTCGTACGATTTGCCATCTTTTCTCAGCCTCCTTCTTGAACCTATTATGTGGATACGAGTGAGAGTTTATTCATATCTTTCACCTAAATTTACCTCCTATTTTTGAAGTGAAATCATGCTAAAATGGTTAAACGGAAAGGGGGCGCCGTAATGTTTGTGGAACCCATGTTATTAACGGAATATGAAAAACCTTTTGATGATGATGATTTTATATTTGAACCCCTATTGGATGGACACCGCCTACAGCTCTCCTTTATAGGAAGCAAGGCTGCTTTATATACTCGGCATTTCAATGAAGTTACGCGGCAGTATCCCGAATTACATAATGTACCGCTGAGGGAGCCTGCGGATGTTCTGTTAGATGGCGAGGTAACCTATGTAAACCCATTTACAGGAGCGATTGAGTTCGAGTCACTGCAGGAACGCTACAGGCTGAAGAAGGAGCCGAGTATCCGTGAAGCCAAAAGGATGAAGCCGGTCCAGTTTTTTGTATTTGATATTCTTTATTACAACGGGCTTGATTTAAGGCAGAAACCGCTGCTTGAGCGAAAGYGGCTGCTGGAATATATTTTGGAGGATAATGCCTATTTCAAAAAGATGCTGTACGTGGAGCGAGAGGGTGCAGCTATTTTTGATCTTGTAAGAAGATCGGATTTGGAGGGCATTGCCTGCAAGCGCAAGGATAGCATCTACGCTGAGGGTCGTCAGGAGAGCTGGCTAAAGGTGATAAATGATAATTATAAATCGTTATCGATGGCTTCAAATCAGAAAAAAACCTCAATTGCTGAGTAAAGGTATTATTAATATTTTTATTAATAACAACGAATATGCGTAAATGATTTTATAGTGAGTGAGATGAATGCTGTCGGCAAAAGCTGATGGCATTTTTTTTGCGTTTATTTCTAAAACGAAGGAATGGAATACTGCCGTACTAGAAGGGGAGTGGGAGTGGAACTAACTTATATCTTTTATATATTTTCTATTGACGATTTACAGCGTTTGTCGTTACAATGTAAACGTTAACAAAATTAGTAATCGATTAGTTTAATTGTTATTCGTTGGTTAAAGGTTATGCAGGAATAGGGAATGTGAGGTGAATGGGAGCATATCGTTCGATTTACTGATGTTGCCATCATGATGAATGAAACATGATTTTCAATCGAAAGGGGAGTTATGCGATGCTCAAATATTTTAGCAAACGGATTGCATTGGTTCTTGTTTGTTTATTACTTGTACCTGCACCATTAATTGTGGCTGCTGAAGGTAATACAGTACCCGTTCAGAGTACCTTGGATCGTGCAAACCAAAGCAAAATCAAATCCGATGTGAAAGGCCACTGGGCGGAAAAGGATTTTACAGCCTGGTACGAGAAACAGCTTATCCAGGGTTATGGAGATGGGAATTTTAAGCCAGATCAAGCGATTAGTCGAGTGGAATTTATGACTCTGATGAATCGGGTGTTTCGTTTTGTTGATGAGGAAGAGATTGTTTTCTCTGATGTATCTGCATCGAGTTCTTTTTACAGTGAAATGAAGAAGGCGGATGCGGCAGGATATATTTCCGGTTACAGCGACGGAACGATCCGTCCGGGCGATTCCATTTCACGTCAAGAGGCTGCCGTTATCTTAGTTAGAGTATTTCGATTGAGTAGTGCGGCCAAAAATGAAAGCGCTCTTACGGATCTAGGCTCATTGCCTTCATGGAGTAAGGAAGCCGTGAACGCGCTCGTTATGGAAGGATACGCAACAGGGTATAAAGATCAAACATTTAAACCAAATAACAAGATTACAAGAGCTGAGGCGCTGCGGCTAATAAACAATATTTCTGGAGAGATATTGAATCAAGCGGGCACATATGCGGATGTTACAAGCAAAAACATAATCATTAATACAGCGAATATTACGTTAAAAAATACAACTATTGAAGGAAATTTATATTTAACCGAAGGCATCGCCGAAGGGGATGTCATACTCGACAATGTCAAAGTAAAAGGAGTAGTGAAGGTATTTGGAGGAGGCCAAAACAGCATTAAAATAAAGGATTCGGATATCGCGCAAATTTTTGTTGATAAAAAGAATGGCAAGCTGCGAATGGTAACCCAAGGAACAACAACCGTTGGTCAAGTATTCACCATTTCAGGCGTTAAGCTTGAAGAGGCAGCCGATTTAACAGGTGATGGCTTCAAAAATGTATTGATTGAGAAGGATACAGCAGCGGATGCAACCATTGAGCTGGACGGAAACTTCGATATGGTTGAGATTTCTGCATTATCTTTACCTGCTATTAAATTACTGAAAGGCATCATAAGTAAAATGATAGTGGAGCAAAAAGCAGCCTTGCATGTGAATGAGGCCGCGGAAATTAAAGAGATTATCATTCTGTTTGACGGTAAGCTCAAAGTTACAGRCAAAGGCAAAGTGACAAGCAATAGTGAGAATGAGGCTAAGCTTGAGCGAGAGGCAGCAACGATTTCTGCTGCTGGTGGTAATGGTGGTGGAAATGAAACACCTGTGCCAACAACAACTCCTGCGCCAACAACAACTCCTACTTCGACACCGACGCCGACGCCAACTTTTGAAAATGTATCGGTTCACGATCCATCCGTTATTAAAGTTGACGAAACGTATTACGTATTTGGCTCGCATTTGGCGGCTGCCAAATCGAATGATCTCATGAGCTGGTCGTTAATTGATTCAGGCGTGACGGAAACGAATAAACTGTTCAAGAGTGCTGAAAGCAATGTGAAAAAGGAATTGGCTGAGGCGCTCGGCTGGGCAGAAACGGATACGCTATGGGCTGCTGATGTCATTCAGCTTGCAGATGGCAAGTTTTACATGTATTACAATGCATGCAAAGGAGATCAACCGCTCTCAGCACTCGGGGTTGCAGTTGCGGATAATATCGAAGGGCCATATGTGAATAAAGGCATCTTCCTGAAATCAGGCAAAGGAATAAGCGCTGAAGGTACGGCTTATGACGGTACAAAACATCCGAATGCTGTTGATCCCGATACGTTTTTTGATAAGGATGGCCGATTATGGATGGTTTATGGCTCATACTCAGGCGGAATTTTTATTTTAGAGATGAATGCCGAAACCGGTTTTCCATTAGAAAATCAAGGTTATGGCAAACGATTGATGGGTCAAAATCACAGCCGTATTGAAGCGCCTTACATCCAATATCATCCGAATAGCGGCTACTATTATTTATTTGTGACATTTGGAGGATTAGATTCGGTTGGCGGCTACAATATGAGAATATCTCGTTCCTTAAAGCCGGATGGACCTTATGTGGATTATGAAGGTCAGGATATGATTCAGGCTCACGGTCCAGAGGGTTCATTCTTTAAAGATGCGGCAATTGAACCGTATGGCGTGAAGAGCTTTGGTAATTTTATTTTCAGCAACTTAAATGGACAAGCGAACTTCCCTACCTATGGTTATGTATCTGCAGGCCATAACTCGACTTACTACGATGAATCAAATGGTAAGCTGTTCAACATCTTTCACAGTCGGTTCCCTTACCGCGGGGAAGGCCATGAGGTTCGTGTGCATCAGATGTTTATGAACGAAGATGGCTGGCCAGTGGTCGCTCCACATCGTTACACGGGTGAGACGATTGGCAAAATTTCCGAAAGCGATGTCGTTGGCGCTTATCATTATATTAACCACGGCAAAGAGATTACGAAGGAGATTAAACCTTCTGTTTACATTAAGCTGGAGCAGGACGGCAAAATTACAGGGGCTGTGACCGGAACTTGGGAACTAGATGGCGACTATTATGCGAACCTGAAAGTTGATGAGCTTGTAAATGACGTTCCTGTTCAGACGACATACAAAGGGATATTCATTCGCCAATGGGACCCTACTTCGAATGTATACATCTTGGCTTTTAGCGCTTTGTCAGGCAAAGGCGCTGCTGTTTGGGGAAGTCAATTGGCAGCGTTAACTGATCAAGAACTCGCTGCGAATGCAGTTAATAGGTTAACGCTAGGCGATACAAGCCGCATATATAATGATGTCAGCCTTCCTGTGAAAGCTGCAAACCATTGGCCGATTACATGGGAGTCTTCGAATGTATCAGTCGTAACGGCAAGTGGGGCTGTAACAAGGCCTAGCGCAGGTTCCGGCGATGCAGCGGTGCAATTAACAGCAACGATAACGTTAGGCAGCGCAACCGCATCCAAAACGTTCACACTTATAGTTCAACAGCATAATGAAAGTCCGCTAGCCGATGGATTAGTTGCTCAGTACAATTTTGAGAATAATCTTGAAGAGATGACGGGCATAATGGCGGCAGGAACGATCACGGGCGACCGAATTGATCGTACAGGCGGAGAAATTTCGTTTGTAGATGGAACGACGGGCAAAGGAAAGGCAGCTAGCTTTAACGGCGCGTCAGGTGTTCTTTTGCCGGAGGGCTTAATTTCAACAAATGAATATACCGTATCGATGTGGCTGAACCCTGCCGAGGCAGCAAACATTGCTCCAGCTTTCTTCGGTGCACAAACGCCGCAAAGCTGGATCAGCTTTATGCCAAGAGGGCATGATTTTGCGAAAAATAATACGATGCTGTGGTCAGGTGAAGCTTGGTATGATGCATCTACAGGTATCCAAATCAAGCTGAATGAGTGGACACATATTGCATTTACAGTGAAAAACGGCGAGACACAAATATTCATCAACGGGATTAAGAAATATTCCGGTACAGGAATGCCAAATGTGTTTACAGACAAGCACGGTTTGTTTGCACTAGGGGTCAATTATTGGGACACCCCTTATAAAGGTCTCATCGATGAGGTTCGTATTTACGATGTGGCTTTACATGCAGAGAAAATAGGGTGGTTGGCTTTTGGAGAGCCGGATGCCTCTGTTCTAGTTGCACAAATTCAGCTTGATGCTGCGGAGAAGTCGCTAGCGATTGGCACAACTTATTTGCCTGAAGTCAATGTTTTACCAGTGAATGCAGCTAATAAGTCGATTACTTGGTCTTCAGCCGATTCCAGCATCGCTATCGTGAATGCAGCTACAGGGCAAGTAACAGCAGTTGCACTCGGAACAACTACAATAACTGCAACAGCTGATGATGCCGGACATAAAACAGCCACCTATATTGTACATGTAACGGATGGTGAAAATGCTTATTATGCTTTTGACTCGAATCTAATGGATTCATTAGGGCGTGTATCTGCGGGTACGATTACAGGCAACAGAGTAGATAATACGGGAGGCAGCATTACGTTTGGTACAGGCATCTTGGGGTCAGCGGCTGTATTAGACGGCGCTTCAGGCATTCGTCTGCCAGACGGAATAATTGAAAGCCATGTTTATTCGGTTTCCATGTGGCTTAATCCAGCGGAGGCGACCAACTTTGCGACAGCATTTTTTGGATCAAGAACGAATGAAAGCTGGATCAGCTTCGTGCCAAGAGGCCCAGTCAACAGCGACACGATGCTTTGGTCTGGCACTGCTTGGTATGATGCGAGTACAGGGCTGAAAATCAACATTGGAGAATGGACGCATATTGCATTTACCGTTAATAACGGCATAGCCAAGGTATATATTAATGGCATGGAAAAGTTTACAGGCTCCGGCTTCCCTAATGTGTTTACTAATAATAGCGGTGTGTTTGGCGTGGGGGTAAACTATTGGGATACTCCGTTTAAAGGCGCAGTAGATGAGTTGAAAATTTATAGTAAAGCGCTGACGGCAGAGCAAATAGCTGCTGAATGTGCACTCGGCAGCCGTTAAAAAATAATGAAATAGACATGCAGACCTAATGAAGGTACTGCATGTCTATTTTTTATTCATTTCATCCATAATAGAAAGAATATAATTTTATTGTTTCATATCCCGTATATATGGTTAAGAATGTTATAGAAGCTAGCGATTGATTCACGATAAACAGAAAAAAAGCTGCTATCGCAAAGGGCGATAACAGCCAAGTTCTATATTATAAAATTAATTTGTGACGCGTCTTGCTGTAACATAACTTTTGGACCAGTAGCTGGAGGTCATGTCCGACACGGTAACACCAGTGCTTGTAGCGCTGTGGATAATTTTGTTGTTGCCTGCATAAATAGCGACATGGCTGATTGTCTTGCCATTCGTTTTAAAGAAAACAAGATCGCCCATGCTGAGTGAACCCTTAGGAACCTTCTCGCCAACCGTAGCTTGTGCTACAGATGTGCGTGGAAGTGAAACATCAAGTCCTTTGAACAAAAATTGAGTAAAAGATGAACAGTCAAAAGCGTATGTAACGCCTGCCGGTGCACCGAATTTATATGGAGTGCCGATAAATTCTTTTCCTGTAGAAACAAGATTAAGTGTTTCAGGTGTAGCTGCATGTGCCTTTGGAGCAAAAGTTCCGATTGTGAATGCCGATATGACGATAGCGCTGCAAATGCCTGCTTTGGCAATCGATTTCAGTAGGTGTAATTTTCTCATGCTGTCAGGTTGTCCCTCCGCGTTTCGTTTTATGTATTATGACTATAACACATCCGCAAAAGGGCTATTTTCACTCATGAGAACAAAAGGGCAGGTATAATAAGGATTATGAGCGATTATGAGAATTAAATGAAAAAATATTAATAATCCGCGTATTCCCGCGAATTAAGGCATATTTATGCCTCTTGCGCTTACTAGAAGCGTGTACCATTGTTCTCTCGTCATAAGTTCCGATTGCTTCACCGCATCCTTGCAGGCTGCTATCCGCTTAGGATTAACAGTGCCGATTACAGGCTGAATACGAGCGGGATGCTTCATTAACCAAGCCAGTACGATGGCTTCCGGTGTCGTTTCATTTTCATCAGCTATTTGTTGTACGAGAGCAGCTGTTTTCAATTCTGACTCCGTTGCGTTCTCGGATACTCTTCCAGAAAATTTCCCCTGTGCGAGTGGCCCCCATGCTTGAATTTGTATATTTTCCATTTGCATCAATTCCATAAGACCTTCAGCAAAGTTGTCTTTTAAACCTGCCTTTTGGTTGACATGCACACCTTGATCGATGAAATCATGACGAAGCAGACTCATCTCCAGCTGATTTACGACAATAGGATCAGGCAGCGAGCGCTGCAGGAAACGAATTTGTCCCGGGCTCATATTGGATACGCCAWAGTTGCGAACCTTGCCGGATAATTTCAGCTTCGTAAAAGCTTCTGCAATTTCATCCGGCTCCATAAGCGGATCAGGACGATGAAGCAGCAAAACATCTAAGTATTCTGTGCCAAGCCTCTCCAATATGCCATCAACAGACGATAATATATGCTCTTGCGAGAAATTGAAGCGACCAGGTAAAATGCCATCCGAGAGCTGAATGCCTACTTTGGATTGAATGACGAGCTGCTCGCGAAGCTTGGGCTGCTGTTTAAGAATTTGACCGAATACGGATTCTGCTTTGCCTCTTGTATAAATGTCCGCATGATCATACATTGTAATGCCGATTGATAGCGCGGCTTCTATCGCTTCCTCTGCTTGCTTGATATGATCAGGGGTAATCGGGTCTGCAAGATCCCAGCTTCCGCCAAAACCCATACAGCCTAACACGAGACGGCTGTCGGATATTCCACGACGCTCTAATGGCATCATTTTCATTCGTAATCAACCTCCAAAATTTATATTCACTCTGTGACGATTTCTATTATACCTTTCTATTTCTGTACATATAAGCACTGAAAAAAAGTTCACTAACTAACCTTAGGGCGTATAGGACATGAAAGCATCGCCGTTTCATATGATAGATTGCAAGCGCTTCATATAGATGCTACATTACTAGTATTACAGATCATTAGAGTAAGTTGATAAAAAAAGCATATCTATTAATAGGAGGAATAACGTTTGGCACTCATTACTTGCAACTTTTTTTCTGAGGCACTAGGCCTCAGTACATCGATGACCGTTATTTTGCCGCAGCAGACGACATCGCAAATTGGTATGAATAATCGCAGCAGTCAGAAGCTTCATAAAACGTTATATTTACTGCATGGCTTGTCTGATGATGATACCATTTGGATGCGCAGAACTTCTATCGAACGTTATGTAGCCGAGCAGGGTTTTGCGGTTGTCATGCCGAATGTGCATCAAAGCTTTTATACGGATATGGCATATGGCAATAAATATTGGACGTTTCTAACCGAAGAGCTTCCGGCCGTTGCTCGTTCTTTCTTCCCTCTATCTGATGCCCGTGAAGATAATTTTGTCGCTGGCTTATCGATGGGCGGTTATGGAGCATTCAAATGGGCATTAAGGCATCCGGATCGTTTTGCCGCAGCTGGCAGCTTATCCGGTGCGCTGGATATGGCGGATATGGTGAAACGGAGCGAAATGACTGATCTGAAGCGTCTGTTTCATCTCATATATGGTGATAAAGAAATTAAAGGCACGGATGATGATTTGCTGCATCTTGTAGCGGGGAGTGCCAAGCTGGATTCGGCGGCTAAGCCTCTGCTCTATCAGTGCTGTGGTACGGAGGATTTTCTATACAATGATAATATCGCCTTCCGTAATGCGAGCGAGCAGGCGAATTATCCTTTAACTTATGTTGAAGGTCCAGGCAATCATGAATGGAGCTATTGGGACACGCATATCCAGCAGTTCTTAGAATGRCTGCCAAAACAAAACGAATAAGAAGGAAGCTATCATGCCGAGAGGCTGGTAGCTTTTTTTTATTCGAAGGGTTGCAAAATGTATCCGCTACCATTATGATTTGGTTAGGATTAATGTATGAGTATATGGATGAATAAATGTATTAATCCAACTATTTATCAAAGTCTATTTATTCTATTATATTGAAGCGAGGTCGATTTATTTGGCAAACCGTATAACCATTAACGCTGATTTGGCTGCAGGTACGATTAATCGCAATATTTATGGACATTTCTCTGAGCATTTGGGACGTTGTATTTATGAAGGGATATGGGTAGGCGAGGATTCTCCTATTCCGAACACAAACGGGATTCGCAATGATGTAGTCGCAGCGCTTAAGCAGCTGAAAATTCCAGTTCTTCGTTGGCCGGGCGGCTGCTTCGCGGACGAATATCATTGGAAGGATGGCATTGGACCGCGCGAGTCGCGCAAGCGGATGATCAACACCCACTGGGGCGGTGTTGTTGAGAACAATCATTTTGGCACGCATGAGTTTTTGATGCTGTGTGAAATGCTGGAATGCGAGCCTTATATCTCAGGCAACGTGGGCAGCGGCACCGTTCAGGAAATGTCGGAGTGGGTAGAGTACATGACATTTGACGGCGTATCGCCAATGGCAGAATTGCGTACAGAAAACGGCAGGGAAAAGCCGTGGAACGTGAAATATTTTGGCGTCGGCAACGAGAACTGGGGCTGCGGCGGCAACATGCGTCCTGAATATTATGCAGATCTGTATCGCAGATATCAAACCTATGTGCGCAATTATGGCGATAACAAAATCCATAAGATCGCTTGCGGTCCAAACGTAGATGATTACCGCTGGATGGACGTTGTCATGCGGGAAGCACATGGGATGATGGATGCGATATCGCTGCATTATTACACCATTCCAGGGGAGTTTTGGACACAAAAAGGTCCAGCAACAGGTTTCTCCGAGGATGAATGGTACGGTACATTGAAGAAAACATTTTATATGGACGAGCTGATTACACGTCATTCGGCTATTATGGATCGTTATGATCCGAAGAAGCGAGTTGGCCTTATTGTTGATGAATGGGGTACGTGGTACGATGTGGAGCCGGGTACAAATCCAGGGTTCCTGTATCAGCAAAACACGATTCGTGATGCGCTGGTTGCTGGAATTACGCTTCATATCTTCCACGATCATTGTGACCGGGTACAAATGGCTAACATTGCTCAGGTGATCAATGTGCTGCAATCGGTCATTTTGACTGAGGGAGAGAAAATGGTGCTGACGCCAACGTATCACGTTTTTGATATGTATAAGGTGCATCAGGATGCAACGCTTCTTACCACGTCAATTGACAGTCAGGATTATGCGCACAATGACCAGAAGATTCCGCAAGTATCCGTATCTGCTTCAAAGGACGCGAGTGGCCRCATCCATGTAAGCTTGTGTAATTTGGACAATCAGTCCGGAGCGGATGTGGAGATTGATCTTCGCGGCCTAGCAGGTGCAGGGCTTAAGGTTTCGGGTACAGAGCTTTCAGCTTCCGCTAAGGACGCGCACAACACGTTTGAAAATCCGGAAGCTGTTGCGCCAACCGCATTTCAAGCTTTCACTGTTAATGGGTCAAAAATTAGCGCGAAGCTCTCGCCAATGTCGGTAACGGTGCTAGAGCTGATCTCGGAATAGGGATACCACCAGCAATGAGCAGCAAAAATGCGTGCAAAGGCTGTCGTGATGATTACCTTGTCACTGATGAGCAGATCGATCGGATTTTGGCGGCGCCGATGTTCCAGTCCGAAATTAGCGTGCCGGATGATGTGTACGAGCAGCGCTTAAAGCAATGTAGAAACTGCCCGAAGTTTCAATATGGTACGACATGTATCGTATGCGGGTGTTTCGTACGTATTGCCGCCAAATATAAAGAACGTGCTTGTCCGAATCCTGGGGATAGCCGCTGGTCGAAATATGCATGAAAATATATGAATAAGGATCTTAGAGCTGCTCTCTGTCTATATAGAGAGCAGCTCTATTTATTTTTAAAAAGGAACGGCGGAAATTCATAACTTTTAACCTGATATTGCAAATACATTCCAAATTCATCTTTGTACAATAAAACTATCGATTGGATTGCTAAATGGTTATGCACATCTCTCATTACTATTCTATGTAGATGAAAGGGACGATTTCATTGAAGAAATGTAAGCGTTTTATGACGGCTGGTTTGATCGTTTTATTGCTTGCTATGGCACTCCCAAGCTTTGCGTTTGCAGCGGATACGCCGGTGTTCGCACTTACCCAGGAGAAATCGGATAAAGATATTAAAATCGTCGTTACTGCGGATAAGCTAACCGATATGTACGCTTATGAGGTAAAGCTGTCATTTGATGCAAAGAAGCTTCGTTTTAAAAGTGCCAGCAGCAGCATTGCAGGATTCTCGATATCGCCGATCGTCGAAGGCAATCAAATTGTGTTTGCTGCGACGAAGATAGGGAACAAAGCAGGCGAGAATGGTAAAAGCGTATTATCCAGCTTTCTATTCGAGCCAATAGGAAATGGAGATACCGAGGTAAAGCTCACGGATGCGAAGCTTGTAAAAAGCACCCTCGATTCCAGTAATCTGAAGCCTAATGTGAAGCTTACCGCTAACCTTGGAAATTCAGCGGCGTCATTCAAAGATATTACGGGACACTGGGCAATCGCATCCATTGAGCGGGCTGTTCAGCTAGGTTTTGTTAATGGTTATACGGACGGAACCTTTAAACCAAATGCACAGGTTACCCGAGCGGAATTTGCAGCGATGCTCGTCCGAGCACTAGATTTGAAGGCTGATCTTGCAGCAGATATATCGTTTAAAGATGCAGGCAGCATACCAAGCTGGGCTTCCGCTTTCGTTGGAACTGCAGTAAAAGCTGGCATTATAACAGGGTACGAGGACAATACATTCCGCCCTAGCAAGCCAATTAATCGCGCGGAGATTGCGGTAATGGTCGTTAGAGCGCTCGAATGGAAGGTTGATCAGGCGAAAAAATCGTCGTTTGCAGATCGGAGCCAAATTCCAGCTTGGGCGGAGCCTTCTGTAGCGATGGCTGCTGAAGCGGGCATCATCAAAGGCAGAGGCGAAAATAAGTTTGCACCAAGCGCTAATGCGACTCGGGCTGAAGCCGTTACTCTCTTGCTTGCTTTGATTGACTCAAAGCAATGAAAAAAACGATTCTAGTGATTTCCGTTTTTTTGTCAGCTACGGTATTGGGTTTGTTTTTCATATTAAATTCGGATCAAACGAGCGGCAATGCAGGCGATRAGCTGGATGCATCCGCGCTGGAGAGCGTATTAAGCGTGAATCAGGAAGCTGCTTTGCACCGCAAAGCGACTTCAGGAGTGAAGGCGCCTGCCTTTACGCTCAAGGATCTGAACGGAACAACCCACACCGTAGCGGGTGCAGAAGATAAACCGATTGTATTGCAGTTTTGGGCGAGTTGGTGCGAGGCATGCAGTGTTGAAGCTCCCACCTTAAAGAAGCTGCATGAGAAATACGAAGATAAGGTCGATTTCTATGGCGTGAATCTATCATCAGAAGAAAAACAAGCAAGCGCAATTGAAACGTTCATCGAGGAAAATGAATGGCGGTTTACGAATTTACTGGATGCCAATAAACGTGCCTCTTACTTATACGAGCTGCATGCGCTGCCAACAACATTTATTATCGATACGGACGGCACGGTACTGGATACGTTTCATTTGATAGATCCGATGGAGTTTGAGAGCAAGCTGGAAATGTTAACGGAGGGGAGGTGAGCTTGCATCATCTGCTAGCAGCTGAATTGAAACGCAAGCTTAGCATGAGCTTGCGATTGCAAGAACTATGATTGAGGAGTGAAGCTGGATGCGGTTCAGTGCCAGGCTGAAATCAATGATTGTTTTACCGCTCATTTTTTCAATGTATGTAAGCATTTTTTTGCCAGCAGTTCATGTAGAAGCTGCGACTGGAGCAGAGCCGGTTTTTTTCGAGGATCATTTCAATCGTTCCATAATTAATGAAAATTGGACGGTCATCGATGGAATTTGGTCAACGGCAAATGGCAAAATGACCGGAGAAAGCGGATCGGGATCTAAAGCTTTGGTTAAGCAAACCGAAATACAAGATGKCACCATTGAGGCAGATATAAGCCTTGCCAGTCGAAACGGTGATGCGGGATTGCTTTTCCGAACGGTTAGCGCAGCGCCAGGGGCGGACAATGTGAAAGGTTATTACGCAGGCATTTCCGCGCAAGGAACGGGCAGCGTATTTCTAGGCCGTATGGACAACAAATGGACTGAGTTGAAGCGGACTTCGATAGCGATTAATCCTAATGTAGTTTATCACTTTAAAGTTAGCGTTGCCGGATCGCAAATTAAGTTTTATGTCGATGATAAGCTGGTATTGGAACAATCGGATACGACCTATACGAAAGGTCAGGTCGGCGTAAGGCTTTACCAATCCCAGCCGACCTATGACAATCTCAAACTTTCAAATGATAAGGGGGAGCTCGCATTTACGGATTCATTTGATGCCCCAGCGGATGGGCTCACATTGCCGAGTTGGCATGCTGCTCAAGGCGAGTGGAAATTGCAATCGGGCGGGATAACCGTAAACGCCGGCGCAAATCAGGCTTTGCTCGTAAAAGATACGGTGTTCACCGATTTTACAGTGGAGACCGATATTAAGCTGCCGCTAGCTGCGGGTACGGCAGGACTTTTGTTTCGAACTAAGCTAAGCGGTGAGGGAAAGGTGCCCCAAGGTTATTTTGCAGGACTGCGAAATGATGGAAACTTGGTTCTTCGCCGGCTAACGGATAAGTGGACCGATCTTAAAGTCGTTAAGGCGCTGGATACGGTCACTGCGAACAAGTTTTATCAATTGAAGGTTGTAACCTATGGGAATGGCATCAAAATATATGTGGACGATATGCATAATTCCATTCTGGAATACACCGATGACAGTGAACAAAAGTTTACCTCAGGCGGCATTGGGGTATGGGCGGATGAGTCTGAGCCGCTATTTGACAATTTTATTGCAACAGACTATGCCGTACCGGCGGAGTCGTTCCAAGAGCTGGTCAAAAATAAAGATCCGCTTGTACAAACACCGTTTGTGCCGCTTCCGCTTGGATCGGTCAAAGCTGATGGTTGGCTGCTTAAGCAATTAGAGCTAATGAAGGATGGTGCAACCGGCTACGCAGAGGATTTATACGGAGAGCTCAGCACAAATTCGGAGTGGCTGGGTGGAACAGCGCCAGAATCGAACTGGGAACGCCCTATCTATTATGTGAAGGGATTGGTCGCGCTCGCTTATACGCTTGACGATCCGGAGCTGATTGCAAAATCGCAAAAATGGGTCAATTGGATGTTGAATAGCCAGCGTGATGACGGCTTCTTCGGTCCTGCCAGCGACAATGATTGGTGGCCGCGCATGGTTGCTATTTATGTGCTCAAGGATTATTACGAGGCGACAAATGATAAGCGAGCGATCTCCTTTCTTACGAATTATTTTCATTACCAGCTGAACAATCTAGACCAGCGTCCGCTTAAGGATTGGGGACAAATCCGCAGCGGCGACAATATGAATGTCGTGCTCTGGCTGTACAACCGTACAGGAGATGAGTTTCTGCTGCAGCTCGCTGAGAAGCTGCATAAGCAAGGCGGTGATGAGACTGATATTTTTACGAACGACCATTTTTTAACAGCCGCTAAGATTAATCCTGATAACTTTTACTCGCAGCATACAGTCAACGTCAATCAATCGATTAAAACCCCCTCTATTTATTATCAACTATCGAACAATGAAGCAGATAAGCTTGCATTTCAAGCAGGCGTAGAGCATCTGAATCAATCACACAATCAAATTACCGGCATGAATTCAGGAACAGAGATGCTCGCAGGGTTAGCTTCAACGCAAGGGGTTGAGCTTTGTGCCATTGTGGAGCGGGTACACAGCAACGCGGTTGCCGCCATGATTACCGGTGATCCGGCAATCGGAGATGCGCTGGAGAAAATTACTTTTAATTCGCTTCCGGGTGCTATGAGCAAGGATATTAAAACCCATCAATACTATTCGCTGCCGAATCAAGTACAAAGCGGCGTAACCGATCATGGCTTTAAGCAAAATTACGGAAATGGCACCGTACAGTCGCCTTATTCGGGTTATCCTTGCTGTCGTTTCAATATGCATATGGGCTGGCCTTATTTTGTGAAGGACATGTGGGCGGGTACTTCGGATGGCGGGCTTGGCGTTATTGCCTATGGACCGAGCCGTGTATCAGCCAAAATCAATGGGGCGAATGTAACCGTTAAGGAAACGACGAACTATCCGTTCGAGGATCAAATTCGGTTTACGATTGAGGAAGCGTCCAAGAGTGTGAATTTCCCGCTGAAGCTGCGTATTCCGGAATGGACGGACAAAGCAGTTATCACGGTGAATGGGCAGCCGCAAGAGGCCGTAATATCCGGGCAATATTTTACGATTGATCGGCAATGGACAAAAGGCGATACCGTTGTATTGACGCTGCCAATGGAGCTCAAAACGTCGACTTGGGTCAATAATTCGATTGGCATCGAACGAGGACCACTCGTATTCTCTCTGAAAATCGATGAGAACTGGGTAGAGCAGTCTAATCCAGCGCCGCAAGTGAAGGCGCCTGGCTTCAAGGAATTCAGCATCAATGCGCAGTCCCCTTGGAATTATGGTTTGCTGCTTGATCGCGACAACCCAGCAGACTCGATTCAGGTCGTCGTATCCGATATGCCGGAAAATCCGTTCATACAGGAGACTACACCGATTAAGCTAATTGCGAAAGGGAAGAGAATCCCGTCATGGGGCAAAGCAGCTAACGGGGTATCAGCCGCAGAGCCGCCGGTGGGTCCTGTATATTCCGCAGAGCCTACGGAGGAAATTACGCTTGTTCCGTTTGGAGCGGAAAACCTGCGGGTTACTTATTTCCCTGAGGTGACTGAGGAAACGGGCATTCAACCTTATAAATACGAGGCGGAAAACGCCCAGCTGTTCAAGGCGACGGCTCGCAGCAGTAATGTGCATGCATCAGGCTCAAGCTACGTTGGCGGCATCGACTATGCCGACAGCTACGTTAACTTTAATCAGGTTGAGGTTCCAGCAGCAGGGACGTACAAAATGTTTATTTGGTACGCGCAGAATACGGGGAATTACCAGCCAGCTGCTGCAAAAATTATGGTTAATGAAGGCGAAGAGCAGTCCTTGCAGCTCGCAGGGACGATTAATTGGGGTCGATTTATGGCTTCAAGCGTCAACGTTGAGCTGAAGGAAGGGGTTAACTCGATCAAGTTTATGCGGGGTTCTGGACCAAATCCAGGCTTTTATGAGCTAGACTACATCGCATTGTCAGCAGTCAGTAAAGAAGCTGTTGAGCCTTCGGATCAAGGGACAGCTGTACTGACAGGTGCTGCAAACGTACCGAGCGGTGCTGATCTGAATCTTACCTTAGCGGTTCGAAATGTTACGGACAGCGTATATCAGAGTGTTTATGCACAGGACGTTACGGTAACCTTTGATCCAAGCAAGCTCAGCTTCTCGGGTGCGACGCCACTACGGGAAGGGCTGCAAGTGCTTGAGCCTAAAGAGCTTGAGCCGGGCAAAATTCGGATATTAGCCTTTGGAGAGGGGGCAGCCCTTTCGCCAAACGAAGACTGGCTGAAGTTGACTTTCCGAGCTGGCATAGCAGATGAAACGGTAAATACCTCTATAACGGTAACAGGCGTCAAGCTTGCAAACGCAGAAGGGCAGGAGCTGCTTCTGCTTGAAGCTCAGCATCATCTTCAGATACAGGCAGCTCCGGGTGATAAGTCTGCACTGCTGGCGGCATTATCGCAAGCGCAAGCTTTGTATGATGGAGCGGAAACAGGAACAGAACCGGGACAATATCCTCCTGCGATGAAGCAGCAGCTGCAATCGGTTATCAACAAAGCGAAGCTGGTTGCTGATGACGAGAAGGCAACGAAAGCTGAAATTGCAGCCGCGATTACGAAGCTGAATGCTGCAGTAGAAGATTTCCTTGCCGGTGTCATTAAGCCAAGTAACGGTGACGTGAATTATGATAATAAAATTACAGTTGGCGATTTGGCGATTGTAGCTTATTCGTATGGCAAATCCAGCAGCGATCCGAATTGGCAGCAGTTCAAAAAAGCAGATTTGAATCATGATGGCAAAGTGGATATTGAGGATCTTGCATTGCTCGCTCGGTTGATTCTTGGCTAAACGGTACAAGGGGGAAGGCGCATCACTTCCTCCACTAGATTTAAGTATCGATACTATGAATCTTTGGAGGTTCCGTTCATGTTGAATATAAGAAAAACAATGAGTACGCTTGTGGCATTATCTATGATATTTAGTATAGTAGCTTCCGCAATCTCCTTTGCACCCCGGGCTGCGGCAGCAGATGCAGGGGGAATGGCAGCTTCGCAGCAGCATGGGCTGATGGCTGAATATTTCACTGCGGGAGGGCCGCCCAATTTTGCTTTTGGAACCTTTAAAGGAGCTGGCTACGATTCGAATTTGGATATTTCCAATTTAGAGCCGGCCATCAAAATGTTTACAGGACAAGAAGATCGCGTCGGCATCAGATGGACGGGTTTCATTCAGCCTAAGCTCTCTGAGGACTATACCTTTTACATTACTGGTGATAATGGCTTCCGCCTTTGGGTTGATAATAAGCTTACGATCGACCACTGGATAGCGGACTGGGACAAAGAGCAAACTTCAAAGCCTGTCACTTTGGTTGCAGGTCAGAAATACAGCATTAAGCTGGAGTTGTTCGAAGACACGGGCGGCTCGAATGTTCACCTGCGCTGGTCTAGCAAGAGCTTAGCGAAGGAGGCAGTTCCAACAGAAGCGTTTTATTTGCCAGACGGTTTCGCGCTTGGAGGTATCGTGTCCGAGGATGGTTTGCAAGTTGAGCTGCCATTCCAAGAATCTTTGAAGCCAATCACTGCTGAATTTGTTAAGCATCTGAAATTGCGTATCGTGACGGGCGATTTGCCTATTCTGTCGGCAGCTTTGAAGGATGGGGACGATAAAGTCGTCACCGTACTGCTGAAAGATCCAATGTACTCTAAGGATGTAGGCAATGTTAAAGTAATCTACGATGGCAAAGGCGGACTGGAAACGGTGGCGGGAGCTGCTGTAGCTAGCTTCGATAAACCTGTCTACAATGGTTCAAAATATCAGATCATGTCCCCTTGGGCGGAGGATGTAGACAAAGAAAACGTACTGCCTGAATACCCAAGACCACAATTAGCGCGTGAAAAATGGATGAATTTGAATGGGGAATGGGAGTTCCAAGCAGCCCAGAAGGGTGAAGCTGTTCCTGTAGGTCAAGTGCTGAAGGAGAAAATTCTTGTTCCGTTTGCAGCAGAAGCAAAGCTTTCGGGCATTAACCGCGTGGAGGATCTCATGTGGTATAAGCGCTCCTTTAACGTTCCTGAGAACTGGGATGGTAAGCGAGTGAAGCTGAATTTTGGAGCGGTTGATTACTTGGCAACGGTGTATGTGAATGGACAATCGGTAGGCAGCCATAAGGGAGGTTATACCTCATTTAGCTTTGATATTACGGATTATCTTGTGCCTGGGGACAATGAGCTTATCGTGCATGTTCTGGATGAGACGGATATGGGAGCAGACCAAGCGGTTGGCAAGCAAACGGTCAAAAAACTCGGCGGCATTTGGTATACCTCCGTATCGGGTATATGGCAAACGGTGTGGCTTGAGCCTGTAGCTGCTGCACATATCGATAAACTCGACATGGCAACAGATATTCAAAACGGCATCTTGAAGCTGAAGGCAGCTGCTATCGGCGTTGAAGGGCAAACGATTGAAGCGGTTGTTTTGGAAAATGGAAAAGTGGTGGGAACCGCAACAGGAGCAGCTGGAGCTGAGATTGCTGTGGCAGTTCCAAATGCACGGCTTTGGTCCCCAGATGATCCTTATCTATATGATTTAAAGGTGTATCTGAAGGATGGAGCACAAACGGTAGACGAGGTTTCAAGCTATTTTGGCATGAGAGAGATTACGCTCGGCAAGGTAGACGGTATAACAAGGCCGCTAGTAAATGGGAAATTCGTCTTCCAAATGGGGCCGCTCGATCAAGGTTTTTGGCCGGACGGCATTTACACGGCACCTACGGACGAAGCCTTGAAATTTGATATTGAGGCGGTCAAACGCGTCGGCATGAATACGATCCGCAAGCATATTAAGGTGGAGCCCGCTCGCTGGTATTATTGGGCTGATAAGCTAGGCGTACTGGTATGGCAGGATATGCCGAGCCTTGAGGATCGTCAAGGAAATAAAGGGTCAGATATTACACAAGCAACGAAGACGCAGTGGTTTAAAGAATACAAAGAGATGGTCGATCAATTGCGCAGCGTGACATCGATCATTGTGTGGACGGTGTTTAATGAAGGCTGGGGACAATTTGATCAAGGCGGGCAAATGACGAAGGATGCTACCAGCTATGTAAAAAGCCTTGATTCGACTAGGCTCGTCAACAGCACAAGCGGCTGGTGGGATGCGGGCGTCGGCGATTTGAATGATATTCATCGCTATCCTGATCCCGGCGCTCCGAATTACAGCGATACAAGGGCAGCTGTGCTTGGCGAATATGGCGGTTTAGGCTTGCATGTCCCGGGGCATGAATGGAGTCCGCTCGTATTCTCCTATCAATTAATGAATAGCAAGGAACAGCTGACTTCTACTTATATTGCCTATATCAACAGGTTGAAGCAGCTGAAGGAATCAGGCCTGAGCGCAGCCATATACACACAAATTACAGATGTGGAATATGAAATCAACGGCCTATTGTCTTACGATCGCAAAGTTGAAAAAATGGATTTTGATCGGATTGCGACCGCGCACCGTGAGCTCATCGGCACAGCAACCAAAGGGGATTTGCTCGCTGAAATTGCCAGAGCAGAAGGCATGCTGAATCTCGCGAAAATGGGTGCAGGAGCCGGCGAATATGAGCAATCGACTGCTGATTCCTTTAAGGCTGTCATTGATTCAGCCCGCGAAACAGCTCAGAATGATGCTGCAATGCCTGCACATATTCAAACAGCTCTTAAATCTCTCCAAAGCGCACGTGAGCAATTTTTTGTATCGGTGAACGATCCAATTCCAGCGGGTTCTTCCGTTGATCCGTTTAATGAGGCGTCGCTAGACAGTGCTTGGTCAGTCTTTAAGGCAGACAACTCCAAATGGTCGCTGACGCGTAAACCAGGCTTTTTAAGCTTGGACACTTCACCAGGCGACACGTTCGGAAATTCAAATAACTTGCCGAACATCTTTTTAAAGGATGCGCCAGCAGGCGACTTCGTCATTACAACAAAAGTGGAAGCTCCAGTACGCAAAAACTTCCAGCAAGCAGGCCTGTTCATTTGGCAAAATGAGGACAATTACGTCAAGCTTGGCCATGTTTGGGATACGGAAGCAACAACTGGCAAAAGCCTCGAAACCGCATATGAGAAAAATGCGGTTTATGTTAAAGCGACAAACATGGTCAGCCATCCAGGTTACGATACGTCCTATTTGCAAATCAAAAAGGTAGGCAATGTCGTTTCTACTTTCTATTGGGATGGCAGTGCATGGAAACCTGCGGCAGACCCGATGACCGTTAATTTAAGCAATTTGAAAATCGGTTTCTATGGTCTATCTTCGGGTGATAAAACGTCTGTCCAAGCAAATTTTGATTATTTCTCGGTTGGTCCTGTTCAATTGTCGGATAAAACAGCGCTTCAAGCGGCAGTTGTATCTGCTGAAGCCAAACTTAACTCCGCTGTTGCAGGCACAGAACCCGGTCAATATCCGCAGTCTGCAAAAGATGCATTTGCTGCTTCAATCGCAACAGCTAAAGACGTATTGGCTCTTGCAGCTGCAGACCAAGCGGCAGTAGATGCAGCGTTGGCAGCACTCAGCAAATCGGTTGCTGATTTCGCAGCTTCTGTTGTACCTCCTGCTGTGAAAGACGCGACGGCTACGATTGCCGGAGCGGCACTGGTG
>NZ_JBFTSN010000074.1:0-22583 GCF_056400045.1 Paenibacillus sp. 01L418 | reverse complement strand
CTCATAAGGCGGAGCTTAAGCATTTACAGCTGCAAATTAATCCGCATTTCCTGCTCAACAGCATTAATGTGGTCTATAACCTTGCTCAGCTCAAAAATTATTCCGTAATTCAAGCGATGTGCCTTAATCTAGTGAAATACTTTCGCTTTACGACCAAAACGAGCAAGCAGTTTGTTACTCTCTCCGAAGAGATGGAACATATGGACAGTTATTTGCGTATTCAGCAGCTCCGCTTTCCCGAAAGGATAACCTATCGGTTTGTGATGGATGAGGACTCGAAGAAGGTACAGATTCCTCCCCTGATCGTGCAGCCTTTTATCGAGAATGCAATCAAATACGGTTTCGACTTCATGGATGATCCTTTTCATATTGAGATTCATTCCATAATTGATACYGATCAAAAACGTTGCCGCATTCGGATTGTTGACAACGGCAGTGGATTCTCGCAAGAGCTGCTGGACTCCTTACGGAGTGGTCGCTATTTTCATCAAACAAATGACCAGCATTTGGGCATCTGGAATAGCTATCATCGCTTGCAGCTTCTTTACGGCAACACCTTTCGCTTGGAATTCGATAATTGCGCTGACTCCGGCGCTCTAATAGAGTTGGAGATTCCTGTCGAGGCTCCAGTAGATTAGGGTATAGCGTTGACTCGGATTATAATAGACAGGTTTTTGATTCCAATAGATTTATCATGATAGCAGGAGGCGAAGAGCTTGCAGGTTCTGATTGTTGATGATGAGATGTACTCCGTCATGGGGATAAAGGATGCAATCAACTGGGATGCACTAGGTGTCTCTGCGGTATTCGATGCCTATAACATGAGAGAGGCTGTTAAGATCTTTCAGGAGCAAGAAATTCAAATCATGATTAGTGATATCGAAATGCCGAAAAACACAGGAATCGAATTGCTAGAGTGGGTAAACGAGAATTCCCCGAATACGGAGACGATCTTCTTGACGGCTCACGACGATTTTAGGTTTATGCAGCGGGCCGTCCAGCTCAGCAGCTTTGACTATATGATGAAGCCTGTGGAATATGAAGTCTTGGAAGAAGCGATCCGGAAAGCTATTCTTAGTGTGAATAAGAAGAGTGCAGAACTGGTACAGAGCGAACAATACAAGCCATATTATGAGTTGTGGAACAAAAAAAAGACGCTGCTTAGCGAACGCTTCTGGTACGATCTGCTGTCAGAACGTATTGTGGCTAGAGAGAATGACAACTGCAGCCTGCCAGCTGAGTACGGCATAACATTGAAGCCGGATGATCGACTGCTTCCAGTCATAGTCAGCGTAGAAAATTGGAAGCGGGAACTCAGCACGCGGGATGAGGAAGTGATGGAGTACGCCATTCGTCAATCCTCCTCCGAGCTGTTGATTGCCGACTCACGAGGAGAGGTCGTTCAGACCAAGAACGGTGTCACGTTGGCGATCCTCTACTTCTCACCGGAAGAGGAGTCCACGCTTCGTGATCGTATTGGTGATAGATGCAATATGTATATTGATGCTTGCAGTCAATACTTAAACTGTACGGTATCCTGCTACATCGGTGAGCCTGTGAGACTGCATGAGTTAACGGTGATGTATAAGACGCTGTTGTCCATGGAGTACAATAATCTCAGTGAGTCCAATCAGCTGAACTGGCTTAGCAAGCAGAGTCCAGATCCTTTTCCAGATCCTTGCTTGCCTGACTTTACGGCTTGGGCGCTGCTGCTCGAAAACGGCAAAGAAAAAGAACTGGTTCAGCAGCTGAGGAATAGTCTTCAGGAGCTGGCTTCGGATCGACGATTTGGTGCAAACGCGCTGCAAGCCTATTATCAGGGATTTCTGCAGATGATTCACTACCTGCTGCAGAAGAAAGGTCTCTCTGCCCATCAACTGCTTCAAGACACTAGCGTCCCTCAAATGAAAGCGCCTCCGCGTACGCTAGAGCAGATGGAAGAGTGGGGTATAAATCTGATTCAAAAGGTATATTGCTATCTCTTTCAGGAAGAGTCAGTCATTCCACGTCTTAAAGCATTTATTGCTGATCATCTCAGGGAGAATATCACCCGGGAAATGCTCGCAGAATACGTTCATCTCAATCCTGCTTATCTCTCCCGTTTGTTTAAAAAGGAGGTAGGGATGAGTATTACAGATTATTTGCTTAACGAGAGGATGCGGATTGCCAAAGCGTTGATTGCCAGCTCGACAATGCCGATTTCAGAGATCGCTCAATCGATTGGATATAGTAACTTTTCCTACTTCTCTAAAATGTTCAAGCGTGTCTATCAAGCGAACCCCCAGCAGTTTAGGAAGCTTTCTGGCAGCTCGAACAGCTGAATTGTTCGTTGTTTTTCATCGCCGCCCGATTAATTGGGCGGCTTTTTTTTTGCCGCAGCTTATAGAAAGCAATGAAGTCACCAGTCTGTTAGTAGATAGTCATTATTCTGGTAGAGTGAAATGGGCTGTGTTCATACAATTCAAGTACAGCATTCTTTACAGTGAAAGGAGATCAGCCGGATGAGCAATAAAATGAAATTTCGTGAGGATGGTACCTTCGTCATTGTCCAATTCTCCGATGTGGAGTTTATAGACGCGGGAGATTATGACTCGGATACACCGGAATTTAATCGCTTGACAAGGGAGACAATGGAAAGCGTTATCAAACAAGAGAAGCCGGATCTAATCGTATTTGCCGGTGATGTTACAGCTAGTGCCAGAGGAAATGATCCGATTCAATCCTTACGCGATGCTGTCGCGGTAGCGGAGGAGAGCGGCATACCATGGGCAGCTGTTTTCGGCAATCATGATTCAGAAGGAGCCGTTTCTCGTGAGCAAATGCATGAAGAACAGCTAGCCCACAGCTACTGTGTCGCTGAAGCCGATCCACCGAATGTAAGCGGGTCTGGTAATTATATCATTACTCTTCTTGACCAAAATGATGAAACGGCCGCTGCTTTGTATTTCCTCGACAGCGGTGATTATTCTTCTAACCCATCGGTTGGCGGCTATGACTGGATTCGAAGAGATCAAATTGAATGGTATGTCTCCGAATCGCAGAAATTGTCGTCCATTAACAATGATTCGCCCTTACCAGCATTGGCGTTCTTTCATATTCCTCTGCCGGAGTATCAAGAGGTATGGAATAATCAGACTTGTTTGGGACACTGCTTTGATGGAGTAAGCGCACCGGTTATAAATTCCGGTTTCTTCTCGGCGATGGTGGAGATGGGAGATGTAATGGGGACGTTTGTTGGTCATGATCATGCGAATGACTTTAGCGGAACGCTGCATGGTATCCACCTTTGTTACGGCCGATCTACGCGATATGTGAGTTATGTTGATAATGTCCGCAAGGATCATTTTCAAACGGGAGCAAGAGTTATCCGATTAAAGGCAGGCGAGCGGAATTTCGATACATGGATTCGCCAAAATGACGGAACGATTGCGGTTTTGCCTGAGCATTATCCGAACCAATCCGACTAATTATAAAAGCTTGTGCGAGGAGGCTTGTTGATGAATTGGCAAATATTCGATGTGAATGAGTGGGTTTATCCGGATACTGAATTATCAAATGCAGGGGAGAGAAGCATTAATCTAGAGACGGCGCGAGGCACCTATATTGGCTGCCAAATATTGTTGGAGGGGCTCCCTTCTAATGTGAAAATAACATGGGAATATGTCTCGGCCGATTCTGAATTTGTGAAGAATACGTCCATGTATCAGCTCATTGATGTTCAGGTGAATGAGAATACAGGGCCTGATTATTCCACCGTACCTGTAGGCACTCCAGCCGATTATGTAACACGACTTGCGCCGTTCCGTGTATACGATGCTTTAAAGCCGGTCGGCAAGGAATTCCAAGTACGTGCTGAGAAAGATGCCCTATATGTTTGCTGGAAAGTGGACGAATCCGCAAATTCACATCAGCATGTCGGGGAGCTGCGTTTCCATATTGATGGCAATAGCTATGTCATTCCTGTTGAAATAGAGGTGTTTAAAGCTAAAGTTGCCAAAGAGGAAACGCTGTCGATTACGAATTGGTTCTCATTTGGCAATATTGCAAAGTGGCATAACCTCGAAAAATGGTCGGAGCCCTTCTGGAATATGGTTTACCAATACGGAGAAGCAATGCGCAGGACTCGTCAAACTCATTTCTTAGTCGGCATGGAATTGGTTGATATCAAGGAAACGGAAATCGGCAGCTATGAATTTGACTTCTCGCGTGTCGAGACGTTAATCAAAATGTTTCTAGGTCTGGGCTTCACCCGTATAGAAGGCGGGCATATAGCTGGTCGAAGAGGCTGGGACGATTCATTTTTCGTTTTAAACTATGATACCAACATAAAAGCAACAAGCCCGGAAGGCTATACATTTATATCGCAATACCTATCTTCCTGGAACAAGTTCCTTGCCACTAACGGCTGGTTGAGCTTAACCGTACAGCATATTGCTGATGAACCACTTGAAGAGTCGGCTCAAGATTATCGGGTCTTGGCAGGCATAGTTAGAAAGTTTATGCCGGGGGTTCCACTTATTGACGCAATCATACATACGGAACTGGAAGGGGCATTAGATATTTGGGTGCCGACGAATAGGGACTATGATCGTAACAAATCGGCTTACGAAAGAATCCAGGCTGGCGGTGATACGCTATGGTTTTATACATGCTGGAATCCAGGCGGTCATTATATGAATCGCTTTCTAGATATTCCGCTTCTCAAAACAAGATTTCTGCACTGGGGCAATTACTTATACAAAATGGATGGCTATCTCCATTGGGGATTGAATTATTACCTGGAAGGCCAAGATCCATTTGAATTGACGAATCCCATGCTTGCTCCAGGAGTTCATGCCAAAAAGGTGCCTGCCGGCGATACCCATATCGTCTATCCGGGTACGGATGGACCTTGGCTAAGCATGAGGCTGGAGTCGATGAGGATGGGCATTGAGGATTATGAATTGCTTCAACAGATAGCTCAAGCTGACCGTAAAATAGCGGATAAGCTAGTAAACTCCTGCATGACAAGCTTTACAGAAGCAACTACCGATGCAGCAGCATTTCAGCAAGTACATCGACGATTGCTAGAAGCCGCATCCATCTGATTCATACCTTACTAACACCATAACTTCCTGCTAAGCGCTTGATATTTTTATTTATCAGTTTCTTAGTGGGGAGTCCCCACATCATTTTCATCAACCTACGCATGAGAATGGAGCGATAGACGTGTCCTTGCTGCGTAAGCTTTCGATTCGTTCACAGTTATCCATAATCGCGTTATCCATCACCTTTGTCTTATTTTTCATCTTATGCACCAGTTATTTGCAAATGGCTAAGATCATTAGCTCAAACAGTGAAAAATATTCGAGCGAGATTGTAGATATGATCCCTAAAGACGCACTGATGCGCGACATGAACGCGATTCGCTTTTCTTTTATTTGGATATTTATGTTTGGAGCTGTTTTCGCAGCAGTTATGTTCATTATTATTACAAGCAACATTTTGCTTCACAAGAACGATTCCTTAGCGAAAGAGCTTCTGGATACAAATGCGGTGCTTTCCTTCATGCAGCTAGAGAAGAAGAAAGCTGAGCTTGCATACCTGCGCTGCCAAATTAATCCTCATTTTCTCTATAATACGCTGGAAATGATCAAAGGAATGGCTGCAGTAAAAGGGGTTCTTGAGATTAGAGAGGCTGCCGCTTTGCTTGGAAGTATATTTCATTACAGCGTTAAGGGGGGAGGAAATGTTCCCCTGGACACGGAGCTTTCTATCATCGATTCATATTTACAAATTCAAAAGCTGCGTTTTGGTACCCGCTTTAGTGTGATATTTGATATCGATGGTCTTGCCCGCAACTGCCATGTGCCGAAGATGATCTTGCAGCCAATTGTCGAAAATGCGGTTTATCACGGACTAGAGTTAAATGAGAAGCAAGGTTTATTAAGGATAAGCGCAAATCTGGATGTGTACAGAGACTTGATTATCGTCATTGAGGACGATGGTGTAGGGATGAATCAAGCTCAACTGGAGCGGGTCCAATCTACATTGTTGGACTCGGAGCCGAGTGGATTGCTGATAGGCGAGAGAGATAACAGCATCGGTTTTGCCAATGTGAATGTAAGGATCAAGCTGATTTGTGGTTCAGAGTATGGACTTGATATTGCTAGCAAGGAAGGTGAAGGAACTCGGGTAACGGTGAAGCTGTCGACGAAGGGGGAATTTTCGAATGTATTATAAGGTTCTGCTAGTTGATGATGAAGCATGGGTTGCTGAGAGTCTTAAGGCGAGTGTTAATTGGCATGCTTATGGGTTTAAGGTTGTAGGAATGGCTCATAACGGGACAGAGGCACTGACCATGTTTGAAGCTATGCTTCCGGATATCGTATTCACCGATATCCGTATGCCAGGTATGAATGGTCTGGAGCTAATTAAAAAAGCACGCGAGCTTCCGCATAAAGCGCAATTTATTGTCGTAAGCGGCTATGCAGAATTTGCTTATGCGCAGAAGGCGCTCACTTATGGTGCGCTTGCGTATTGCCTTAAGCCGTTCGATGAACAGGATATTATATCGATCCTAAGCAAATTTAAGAAAAATAATGAAGCGCAACATGAGACAGCTGAAAATCCACTTCAATTATTTTTGGAAGAACCAAACGAAACGAATCGCAATAGGCTTACACACAAGCTCGAGCAATATGGCCTAATCGATGGCTTTAATAATGGAGTTGGCCTAATCGTCTGTTCCACTATCGGTAATGAGTCAGTACAGGCTTCAGAGAACTATTTGCAGGTTAAGATCGGAAGATCAAAGTCTCTGTATCTCGTGGCGTGGGCTCAATTGGAGAAGACAATTAATGAAATAAGCAAAGGGATGCCTGATCGGATCCGTGGAATTGGCGTAAGTGAAAAAATAACAGAAATAGAGAAACTAAAGGAATCGGTTGAAATCGCGAATTCATTAGCTGATCATTATTTTATTGCTGGTAAAGCAGCGATATTTCGCAAAAAAAACCCGATACGCAAACCTTTTAACGAAATGCTGAAGAGAATTGATGATGCTATTCGAATAGGTGATATAGCTGCTGCGAATGTTGCTTTTGACCAAGTACTCGTCCTGTTCAGAGAAGGAAGTCTGACTATGACCCATGCACTCCAGCTTTATAATATCGTACTTTCATTCATGTACCAGTTTGGAATTGAGCTGTCCGATAAGATGTTATATAGCAATGAACTGCTGCTTGCTTCTTTTGGCTCTCTATCTGAAATGATTCATTGTTTACGTCAATATGTAAGCAGATATATTCTTGAAGCGACCGAAAACGTCTCACAAGAAATTAGCAATGAAACMTTTAGAGCTATTCTGAACTATGTGAATCAAAATTACATTCAAGATATATCGATACAGAGCTTATCGATCAAGTTTTATACAAACCCTAGTTATATCAGTCAATTATTCAAAAAGGAAGTAGGTGAGACGTTTACAGCATATATCGCCAAATTACGCATTACCTATGCCTGCAAGCTGCTTGGGAATACTAATTTAATGGTGGGTGAAATTGCAGAAAAGGCGGGATATCAGGATTATTTCTACTTCACAAAAATTTTCAAAAAAGTTGTTGGTACCACGCCATCAAGGTTCCGTGCGGAGATGAAGCTCGCGTAGGTGCTTCTTTTATTAGAGGGTATACCTGCTCACGGTGTAATAGTATGTAAAATTTTTAGATAATCTATCGTTATTTATTATGAGATTTGATGGACCTTATCGTTTAGGTTTTTTATGTAGAAAAAGTATGAATTTGTACAGATACCTCGCTTTAAACCAAACTCTTATAATTAGGATTACAACCAAATGTAACCGCTTTCAAATATACTCCAATCCTTATACATTAGGCGATCATTCATTTGGGTTTAGTAAGGAATGTATCCAAAAAATGATATTAAGGGGGAAAGAAGAATGAAGCTAAAATTATTAACGATGATGCTGGTTTTTGCAATGTTGGTATTTACTGGCTGCTCGCAAAATTCCGGATCTAATGCGCCTAAGGATGAGCCAACCCCGGCTCCTACAACGGAGACCGTCGAGGAGACGGCAACGGAAGCGCCACCTTCAACTGCGCCAGTCGATGAGAAGATTGACTTCAAAGGCGGAACGATCCGCATCGGGCAATGGTGGGGAATGGAAAACTATTTGAATGAGGAAGAGAAGGAAATGCAACGCAAAGCAGAGGAAAAATACAATGTGAAAATTGAGTATGTAACCGTACCTTTCGCTGAGATTCAATCAAGAATAGTAACAACTTCCGTAGCAGGGCAGCCTTTTGCCGACATTATTATGATTCCGACGGAATGGGCGATTCCGAAGATGGTTAGTGAGGGGTATCTTCGCAATATTGACGACCTAGTGGATATGAAAGACCCTAACTGGAATCAAGTTATGTTGAAGAATGGCAGCTACGGCGGAAAGCAGTACAGCTTCACTGACAAGGACAATAACGGCAATGGATTCTACTATAACAAAACGTTAATTCAAAAATTCGGTTTGGAAGATCCTTATGAATTGCAGGAAAAGGGCGAATGGACTTGGGATAAGTTTCTAGCGATGACCAAAGCCGCTACGAAGGATGGCGTATTCGGCGTAACTCCTTATGATACAGCTTCGAGCCTAACGCTTCCTTTCATTTACTCCAATAACGGATCTGTAACGAAAGATGACCAAATTACATTTGAGGGACCGGAAGCATTAGAAGCTATACAGTTTGTCTCCGATTTATACAATGTTCATAAAGTTGTGGGCGGATCTTTTGTGGAAGGCAAAGCGCTATTCTATCCTGGAGCTCGTTGGGTTTCAGCAGATTTCAATGGCAGCTTGGCCGATGACTGGGGTTATGTATTCTTTCCTAAGGGTCCTAAAGCAACCGATTATGTTGTTCCAATAACTGTAAACATGTGGCATCTGATGGCGGATGTAGAAAACCCTAAAGCAGTTATGACAGTTTGGCAGGAGCTTTATGAGAGAAACCCTGAAAAAGGCTATGATGGCGTAATTCATGGAGAAGAAGCTAACTTTAGAAGTGAAGAGGGCCTCAATACGCTGCGTAAAATGCTTGGTAACGGAACGGTGATGCAGTTCTTTGCCTATGATGGCTTTCAGGGTTATTTCGATGAAGCGATTAATAATATCATGACAGGAAAAGCGACACCTGCAAGTGAGCTTGCGAGAATTAAACCGCTTGCTCAGGCTGCAATTGATGTGACTTTGAAGAAATAGGATTTGGTTGCATAAAACGCTGCGCGCACCCCAATTCATTACTATGGTTGGGGTGCTGCTCATAAGCGGGAAGGGGGATTCCATATGGCCAACGTCAATAAATATGGAATAGTCAAGGTAGTACTTTTAGTGACGCTATCTGCTGTGTGCATCCTGCCCCAGAGCTTTCAATCAAAGGGGATGTCCACGGTAAAGGCAGCCTCAAATGCTGCTGATACATCTGAAGCTATCTCGGAGCAGATGCTCGGTAGTAAGAGTGAGAACGGATACGACCAATATTTGGTGAAGCATCAGAATGCGCCTAGGCCAGGGCAAGAGATTATCATCCCAGGAGATACCTTTTCTAAAGTGGTAGACATGAAGGCTAACGTCGTTAACGACATGGCTGGATTGGCGGGCAATGCGGTTGAATCGGATGAAACGGGAAGTATCTCATGGGAGTTCGATGTAGCGAATGAAGGCTTATATAATATTGCAATAAATTTTTATCCTATGGAGGGTAAGGGTGCGGATATTGACCGCGAGCTGCTGGTTGATGGAGAAGCGCCGTTTGCTGAGAGCAGAAATTTGGTGTTCGGAAGAGTTTGGACGAGCAAAGCGGAAATTGCACGTGATAAGCGTGGGAATGACACCCATGTCCAGCAGGTAGAGCTGCCGATGTGGCAGGAGACGTACGCACAAAGTGCGGATGGTCGCCACAATGAACCCTATTTATATTATTTTACTCCAGGGAAGCACAGCATCACTTTAGTTTCCGCAAAGGAAAAGATGCTGATTCGTTCTATCAAGCTGAACCAAGTTGAACAAGCAAAGGATTACGAAGCGGTTGCCGCTGAATATGAATCGAATGGTTATAAAGATGCTTCTGATGTCATGATCAAGGTTCAAGGGGAATTAGCGGATTTGAAGTCAAGTCAAGTACTTTATCCGATGATGGATCGCAGTAGCCCGTCTACCGAGCCTTATCATATGTCTCAAATCCGACTCAATACGATTGGCGGCTTCAACTGGGCGGAATCCGGTCAGTGGATGACTTGGGATATAGAAGTGCCGGAAGATGGACTTTATTATATCGGCATTAAATATAAACAAAGCTTTCAACGAGGTATGATTTCTTATCGCAAAATGTATATTGACGGCAAGCTGCCGTTTCAGGAGGCTGATGGCATTGCCTTTGGTTTCTCAACGAACTGGGAAATGAATGAGCTTGGAGACGGGAAGAGTCCGTACCAATTTTATTTAACGAAAGGCAAGCATGAGATTAAGCTTGAAGTGACACTCGGAGAAATGGCATTGCTGCTGCGAACAGTGGAGTCCAGCGTGCTGGATCTAAATTATATTTTCCGGCGCATTATTATGGTGACGGGCACGGTACCGGATGAATATCGGGATTATCAGCTTGACAAAAAAATTCCAGAGATGATTGAAGTTTTCACCAAACAAATGGAAGTGTTGAAATCTATAGTTGAGCGTGTAGAGAAAATATCTGGTGGCAGCAGTGATCGCACAGCTTCATTGAATCGGCTCATTTTTCAGCTGCAAGACATGGTAGATGCTCCAGAGACAATAGCACGCCGGTTAGAGACGTTCAAATCCAATACAAGCTCATTAGGAGATTGGATTTATTCCATCAATTATATGCCTTTATCGATTGATTATCTTGTCATCGCCTCACCTGATAAGAAAATGCCTGCTGTCAAAGCGAAGTTTTTCAAAAGAATGAAGCATCAAGTGGGCAAGTTCATGCTCTCTTTCTTCACCGATTACAATGTGCTCGGTTCGACGGAGAAAGGCAGTAAAAAAATCACGGTGTGGATGACGCAGGGGATTGATCAGGCAAAAATTGCGAAGCGGCTTATTGATGAGTCATTTACTCCTGAAACCGGAGTTGCCGTCGACATAAAAGTGGTCAGTGAAGGCGTGCTCATGCAAGCCATGCTGGCAGGACGCGGTCCTGATGTTTCCTTCGCTCTGCCGGAAGATAAGCCAGTCAATTATGCCTTGCGGAATGCAGTGGAGGATTTATCCAAATATCCTGGGTTCAACAAGGTGAAGCAGCGCTTCCATGAGAGCGCTTTAGTTCCTTATGAATTCAATAAGGGAACATTCGCACTGCCTATTGAGCAGCAATTTCCGGTTTTATTTTATCGGAAGGATATTCTTGAGGAAATGAATCTGGAAATTCCGCAAACATGGGAGGATGTCTTTGAGATTATTCCTGAGCTGCAGAAGCAAAACCTGTTGTTCGGCTTCCCTATTCAGGTTTTGGTGAAAACGGGGGCGAACGTACAAGATAACGCTACATTGCCGGTTAACTTTACATTCGGAACGATGCTGTTCCAAAACGGCGGGGAAATTTATCGCAAAGGTGATAAAGCCAGCGCACTAGATACTGAGGTGTCCGTAAAATCATTTATCGATTGGACGGAATTATATACGACCTATAAGCTGCCGTTAACGACCGACTTCGTGAACCGTTTCCGCAGTGGAGAGATGCCAATCGCGATTGCTGACTATACGAGATTCAATCTCATCAACGTCGTTGCACCKGAGCTGAAAGGACTATGGAATTTCACCCTGGTTCCAGGACTTGAACAGGCTGACGGCACTATTCGCCGGGAAGTGCCTGCAACTGGAACCGCTGCTATTATGCTGAAGGACAGTAAGCATAAGGAGGAAGCATGGTCCTTCCTAGATTGGTGGACCAGCACGGATGTGCAGGCGAAGTACAGTCTTGAAATTGAAGCCATTTTCGGGCCGGCTGGAAGAACTTCCACAGCTAATCTGGAAGCGGTGGCTCGGATTCCTTGGCAGGTGAAGGATTACAACGTATTGATGGAGCAGTGGAAATGGGCAAAGGGATTGCCTGAGGTTGCTGGCGGATATTTCACTGGCCGTCATCTTGACAATGCGTTCCGCAGCGTCGTTATCTCTAACGAGGATCCACGTGAAGCGATAGACCATTATACGAAATTTATTAATGAGGAAATTGTGAAAAAGCGAAAAGAGTTCGGCTTGCCAAACTAGAGAGAGGGGGCGGTTGTATTGTCAGGCCCAAATCAAGCAAGCGTTGAATTGCAGGGTCCAAGCAGATTGAAGAGGCAGCCTAGCGAGAGGCGGAAGAGGCTTGCTCATCTACGGGGCGAGATTAGTGTGAAACGGCATGGGTATGTACTCCTTGCTCCATATTTCATACTCTTCTTTATCTTCACCGCCTTCCCAGTCCTTATGGCATTCGGACTTAGCTTCACGGATTTTAATGTACTTGAAGCGCCAGGGTGGGTGGGTTGGGAAAATTATGCCAACTTGTTCGTCAAGGATGAAGTGTTTCTAATTGCGTTGAAAAATACGCTGCTGTTCGCGGTGATAACCGGTCCGCTCAGCTATATCGTTTGCTTCTTTCTGGCATGGCTCATCAACGAGCTTTCACCTAAGATAAGGTCTGTTATAACGCTTCTATTTTATGCGCCTTCGATTTCAGGAAATGTATATTTGATATGGCAAGTTGCCTTCTCTGGCGATTCTTTCGGCTATATCAACGCATTCCTGATGAAATGGGGATTTATTCTTGAACCGATTCAATGGCTGCAGGATCCCAAATACATGCTGGCGATTATTATGCTGGTTCAGCTCTGGTTAAGCCTCGGTACAGCCTTTCTGGCTTTTATCGCTGGATTACAAGGAATGGATATGACGCTAATTGAAGCTGGTGCGATCGATGGAATAAGAAATCGCTGGCAGGAGCTGTGGTTTATTACATTGCCTTCACTGCGTCCGATGCTGATGTTTGGCGCGGTTATGCAGATTACATCTTCGTTCGCAGTCGCAGATGTGGCAACAAGCCTAGTCGGCTTCCCAAGCCCGCAGTATGCGGGACATACAATAGTAACGCATCTGAATGATTTCGGGACGATCCGTTTCGAGATGGGCTATGCTAGTGCGATTGCAACCGTATTATTCGCGATTATGCTAGGCTCGAACTTGGTCGTGCAGAAATTGCTTCGGAAGGTGGGTGACTAGAGAGCATGAATATAAGCTTTCGTCTGCGTCGAGAGAAGAAACTCAATCGTTCCCTTCCTGTTGATATAGCTCTATTTCTAATATTGCTAGGAGCGGGAGCATTCATGGCAGTGCCTTTCGTTTTCATGATCAGCACTGCGTTAAAGCCTTTGGATGAGATGTTCCTGTTTCCTCCCACATTTATTGTACGTTCTCCGACAGTGGATAATTTTTATGATTTGTTACTTATTTTTTCTGATTCATGGGTACCGCTTTCTCGCTATGTGTTTAATACGGTCTTTGTTGCATTAACCGGCACGGTCGGGCACGTCATTTTAGCTTCCATGGCAGCGTATCCGTTGGCGAAGCTGAAGCTTCCAGGCGGCAATATCCTATTCGGGATTGTTATCCTATCGCTGATGTTTGYATCTCAGGTAACTTCCATTCCCAACTATTTAACGATTACGTGGCTGGGTTTGCTCGACTCTTATTGGGCGCTGATTTTCCCGGCTCTAGCAACTTCGCTGGGGTTGTTTCTAATGAAGCAATTTATGGAGCAAATCCCTGATGCGATAATTGAAGCCGCGAAGATTGATGGTGCGAGCGAGTACCGGATCTTTTGGACCATAGTCATGCCAATGGTTAAGCCAGCGTGGCTAACGCTTATTATTTTTTCCTTTAAAGGCTTATGGGGAACAGGCAGCGGGGGCCAAGGCGCTTCCTATGTGTTTAGTGAACAGTTAAAAACGATGGATTATGCCTTTAGCCAAATTTTGTCCGGAGGATTTGCTCGTTCAGGACCGATGGCTGCCGCTGCGCTCATTATGATGCTTGTGCCGGTCACGATCTTTATCGTGACGCAAAGCAGCGTGATTCAGACAATGTCGACATCAGGCCTGAAAGAATAAAAGAGAAAGGGGGAACGCAATTGGCGTCCATAAGGGGCATTGCATCATTTCTTATCCTTATGTGCTTCATTACCGGCTTCGCTGTTCCGGCTTATGCTCTGCCTGATCACGGATACAACTATTCCTACTGGAAAGAGGCGGAGCCTGCGCCATATCCATATCTGGCCGAGAAGCATGTGGACGGATCGGAGCTTGGTATCGGCCATTTTAATGTTCCGCAGGATTTATTTGTTGCCAAGGATCATCGGATTTATATCGCAGACACAGGAAACGATCGTATCGTCAGCTTAGATGAGAATGGCAAACTTATTCGTACGATAGACGGCTTCGACAATAACGGCAAGAAGGAAACCTTCAACAAGCCCTATGGCGTATTTGTCGATGCTTCACAAAATATTTACGTAGCGGATACGTACAACAATCGGATCGTTAAGCTCAGCAATGATGGAACTCTCATTCAATTGTTCGGAGCTCCTGAGTCCAGTATAATCCCGGAAGGGTTTCAATATTTCCCCTTCAAGCTGTACGTTGATAAGTTTGATCGGATTTACGTGATTGCACAAGGTGCCTTTGAGGGGATTATGGAGCTTGACGCTTCAGGCGGTTTTAAAGGTTATATCGGAACGAACAAAGTGAGATTTAATCCAACTGACTTGCTGTGGAAACGTTTATCGACCAAGGAGCAAGTCGGGAAAATGGAGTTATTCCTGCCAATTGAATTCAGTAATTTGGATGTCGATGATCGCGGCCTAATCTATGCCGTATCTTCGGAGGCTAATTCGAATACACCAATTAAGAGGTTTAATCCCAGTGGGGAGGACATATTGCGCCGTGAAGGCTATTTCCCTCCGATGGGAGACATTTCGGTTATTCGTCTTGACCCCACAAAAAGTGTAGTGAGTGACCAAAAAAATAGAGGAAGCTCCAGATTCATTGATGTAGTATCCGATGAAAGCGGCATGTATAGCGGCTTAGACTCCACTCGCAACCGCATCTTTACCTATGACCGCGATGGCAACCTGCTCTATCAATTTGGGGGAATAGGCACACAGGCTAATAACTTTCAAAAACCGGTTGCCCTTTCAATGCTCGGAGAGCGAATAGCGGTTCTGGATAATGAGATGAACCGGATGACGATTTTTGCGCCGACTCGCTATGGCAAACTAATCCGGCAAGCTGTAAAGGCCCATTATGCGGGCAAGGTGGATGAAGCTGCTGATTCATGGAATAAGGTGCTTCAATTAAACGCTAATTTCGATATCGCTTATATTAGTATGGGCAAAGCGTTTCTTAAGAAAAATGAGAACAAGATGGCCATGAATTATTTCAAAAACGGAAATAACAGGAAGTATTATTCAGAAGCTTTCAAACAATACCGCAAGCAATATGTATGGGAACATTTTGGTACCATTATGACGGTTCTACTCTCCGCTGCCGCGCTCTTCGTTGCAATCCGTATCTATTGGGTCAGAAGAAAGCCGAAGCTCTACTTTGTTGAAACCAATATTGTAAAAGCGCCTTTCTATACAATGATGAGACCTTTCAACGGATTCTGGGAGATGAAGTATGAACAGAAGGGTCGAGTGAAAATTGCGCTGATTATTCTGTTGTTACTTGTCGTGACGATGATTTTGAAGCGGCAATACTCTGGCTTTGTTGTTAATTTCAATAAGCTAAGCACACTTAACAGCGTGGATGAGCTCATCTATATTGTGCTGCCATTTATTTTGTTTTGTGTGGCTAACTGGTCACTGACAACATTAATGGACGGTGAAGGAAAGTTTCTTGAGATTATTACGGCTGTTGGTTATTCGCTGCTGCCGTTCATTATTTTGTACCTGCCGCAAGTCGTATTCAGTAATATGATTACGCATGAAGAAGCCCCTTTTTATTATTTGATTGAGTCTGCAGCTATTTGCTGGTTTTTGTGGTTGTTGTTCGTGGGTATGATGACCATTCACCAATACTCTATTTTCAAAACACTACTGACTTTATTCCTCACCGTTGTAGTCATGGTTTTTATTGTTTTTCTATGCATCCTTTGTTTTAGCTTACTGCAGCAGATGACCACTTTCATACTTTCAATCTATTCAGAAATCAGGGCAAGAGCGTGAGGAGGTGCGTACATGAGTAAGGGAAAGAAACGGACGATATTGATGATGCTCTGCTGTCTTATTGCAGCATCATGCCTATACGAAACCATGTTCAGAAGCGAGATGGAGGCTGCGAACGAGAGTCAGAAAGTGAAGAAAGATAACCACGAAGTGACTATCGCTTCTGAAATGAGAGCACTTCCGGGTGGAATGGGTATGATTGCTGAGAATGAGTATCTGCAGCTATTTATCGATAAGAAGACGACTGAGGTCAGTGTGAGGGAGAAACGCAACGGGCAAGTATGGTCGACCAATCCCATTGATCATGCCAAAGATACGATTGCAACGGCAATTAATAAAACCAATCTAGCCTCACAGCTGATTATTTCGTATTTCAATGACAAAGGGCATGAGTCCTTTATGAACAATGAAGAAGAGAGCATTAAGAAGAATCAGTTTGAGATTGCTCTCGTTGATAACGGCGTCAAAATCACTTACGAAATCGGAAGCTCAGAGAAGGGTCTAAGTTCTATCCCAAAAGCTGTCGGCAAAGAACGGTTTGAAGAACGAATCTTGAACAAAATTGCGGATGAAGCCGTTAGAAATAAGCTTCGTACTCGTTTTTTCTACAACGAGGAGAAGCAGCAGTATGAGCGCAAAAAAATGCAGGATTATGTCGTAAAGGACGTCGTGGCAGTTCTTGAGTCCATCGGCTATACGGCTGAAGATGCACAAGAAGATAACCAGATGGTGGAGAGTGGGGATCAGGCAGAAAATGTAGCACCTCGATTTACTATCCCGCTTATCTACCAGCTTGAGGGTGAGAATCTCATTGCACGAATTGCAACGGATGAGGTGATGGATTCGGACGCATTCCCCCTTCATACGATGCAATTACTTCCATTTTTCGGAGCCGCTGATAATGAGGCTGAAGGTTATATGTTTGTGCCGGATGGATCAGGAGCAMTCATTTATTTGAACAATAACAACCATGCAGCACGTGCCTCTGAGGTTCCGCTGTATGGCATCGATCAGACACCGCTGCAAAATTCGAGAACTGAGGTTCAATATACACAGGTTTCTAGATTTCCTGTTTTTGGAATGAAGCAAGAGAATCACGCGATGTTTGCCATTATTGAACAGGGCGATGCCCAGGCAACAATAACGGCGGATACGAGCGGCAAGCTGAATAGCTATAACCGGGTAGGTGYCACTTTCAAAATGAAAGATATGGAACCAGTTGTGTTTAGAACGGGCTCGGTTACCAAGCAGGTTCCTAAATACTCGGAGATGTATGATAGTGGCCTTCAAATTCGCTATGCTTTTTTAGAAGACTCTTCTGCTGATTATACGGGAATGGCTAATTACTACAGGGACTATCTAATTAAGCACTATGGCTTGACTCGGCATAAAAGCGGGGGCGACACGCCATTCGTTCTGGAGTTAATCGGCTCAATTCCAGTTCGTAAAAACTTTCTAGGTATTCCTTATCCATCTACTGAAGCGGTAACTACCTATTCACAGGCGATAGAAATACTGGAGTCTTTGCAGCAACGTGACATATCCCAAATCCAGCTCAAATATTCAGGTTGGTTTAACAAGGGCGTTCAGCACAGGCTGCCTTCATCGATCAAGCTGGATTCTATTCTTGGTGGAAAAAAGAAGTTTGAGAAATTATTAAATTATGCAGAGGAAAACAATATCGAGGTATATCCGGACGTTGCTTTTCAGAGGGTTTATGAAAACGGCAAGGGCTTTCAAGCATCAAAAGATGCCACGCGCTTCCTTAATCGTAAATTTGCTAAAAGCTTCGATGATGATATTGTAACAACCAATCCTTCAGATATGCTCTACTATTTGCTCTCACCTCGTAAATTGACGGGTGTGGTAGATAAGTTTCTGAAGAACTATAAATCATTTGACTCCGATGGCGTTTCCTTACGTGATTTGGGAGAGGATTTAAACAGTGATGTTACCTCTCATGAAACCGTTAACCGACAGGAAGCCATAGGGATTATCGGTGATAACCTGCAGAAGATTAAAGAAGAAACCGGGAAAATCATGCTTAGCGGAGGGAATGCTTACACATTGCCGTATGCGAAGACGATCGTAAATGCTCCGCTCACGAGCAGTGAATTTAATATTGCTGACGAAGATGTGCCATTCTACTCTATGGTCTTGCACGGATATGTGGACTATGCCGGAACGCCTATAAACCTCGGCCGTGATCAAGATCAGAGAACCGCCTTGCTAAAAACGCTGGAGACAGGATCCAATGTATTTTATCAATGGTTTTACGCACAGCCTACTATGATTCGTGATACGAAGCTGAACAGCTTATATTCTCCGCATTATGGAGATTGGTTTGAGGAGGCCGTTCAACTATATAACGAATCCAATGCCATCTTAAGAGATGTGCAGGATCAGACGATTAAGGGTCACCGCAAGTTAGCTGATGAAGTATTCGAAACAACGTTTGAACAAGGCAAAAAAATAATAGTGAACTACAATAAATCTGCGGTAACGGTAGACGATATTTCTATTGAAGCACAGGGCTACCGCGTGATCGGCGGTGGATTATGATGAAGCGTAAAAGTCCGACGCTGCAGCAGAAAAAGTCTAGACTAGGCATTCTTTTCGTAACACCTTGGTTTCTAGGTTTTGTTTTCTTGTTTAGCATTCCATTGTATAAGTCCTTTCTGTATAGCTTAAATACGCTAACTCTTGGTAAGGGCGGCTTCGATACCAAATATGAAGGATTTTCATTTTATAAGCAGCTATTTATGTCGCATCCAACGTTCAATCGAACGCTGATTGAGGCAATTTCTGATATTTTGATTAATGTGCCGTCTATTACGATATTTAGTTTATTTGTCGCAACGTTGATTAATCAGAAATTTAGAGGAAGGATATTTGCGCGAGCCGTATTTTTTCTTCCGGTACTTCTTGCAGCCCCCGTGCTATCACTAGAGAACAGTTCTGAGATGGCATCCATTGCCTCATCGATTACGGGTTCTTCAAGTGAGGATGGAGGCTTTGCTTTTACTAGCTTTGAGCTTCAGCGAATGCTGGTTGAGGCGGGTGTAGGTAATGGGATTATTAGCTACATTACAGGATCAGTCGATCGAATTTATGAAATTATCAGCTCATCTGGTGTGCAGATACTGATATTCCTTGCAGCGCTCCAATCGATCTCACCATCTTTGTATGAAGCAGCGAAAATTGAGGGGACGACCGGCTATGAAGCGTTCTGGAAAATTACTTTCCCGATGCTTAGCCCTATTTTACTGACGAATATCGTGTATACCGTTATTGATTCCTATAGTACAAACGCATTAAGCCAGATGATAACGGATACGGCGTTTCAAACACTTAATTTCAGCCTCAGCGCTGCGATGGCGTGGGTGTACTTTCTTATCGTATCCGTCATTCTACTTGTGACTATGACACTCGTTTCACGCAAAGTATTTTATTACGATTAACAGGCAAAGGGGGGGAATACAGTGAAGCTGGCCATCCGTTCAAGCRCAACAGCTTGGAGAGAACGTGCAAGGCGATTCAGCCTGCTTAATTGGAGTAAGCATTGGAGCTGGGTGACTGTTCGAACGATACTCGTGATCGGTTTTTGCTTTGTGATTTTATATCCGCTGTTTTTCAAGCTATCGGTGTCGTTTAAGGATCGTGTGGATTTGTATGATACGACCGTACTTTGGATTCCGAAAAACTTCACATTAGATACGCTGAAAATTGCTTTTGAGGCGCTCCGCTATCCGAAGACATTCATGAGCTCATTTACGATTGCGGGAGTTTCGACTCTCCTGCAAGTGATTTCCTGTTCTCTGGCGGCATTTGGATTTGCGCGATTGCGCTTTAAAGGGAGTAAGATTTTATTCGGGGGCGTTATCTTTACTATTATCGTGCCTGTGCAAACGATTATGATTACAACTTATCTCAATTATCGTTACTTCGATGTATTCGGTCTTATCGAGTTGTTCACTGGACAGAAGGGGATTAATCTTCTGGACAGCTATTGGCCATTTATTCTTCAATCTGCTACCGGCATGGGAATAAAGAGCGGTTTGTTTATCTTCATTTTTCTCCAGTTTTTCCGAGGCATTCCTATGGAGCTGGAGGAGGTTTCTTACATTGATGGATGTACCGTTTTTCAATCGTTTTACCGCATCATGCTGCCTAATGCCATTCCATCGATCGTTACAGTTGTCCTATTCTCGTTCGTTTGGCAGTGGAATGACAATTATTTCGTCTCTCTATTCCTGACATCAACAGATGTATTATCGACCAAGTTGCCTGTCATGTGGGCTTCCTTCTCTATGACGGACCCACTCTATGCCTATATGGTTAAAAACGCGGGCGAGCTGCTGTTTATTGCACCGATCGTACTTTTGTATATGTTTGCACAGCGCTATTTCGTAGAAAGCGTAGAGCGCAGCGGATTGATCGGGTAAATGATCAATGAAGTATTTAGTTATCTACGCAAAAGACTCGAGCACATACCATCTCAGAAAACACAACGGTCCCAACCAAATTAAAATAAGTAAGGGGGGAGCCGGCATGCTTTGCGAGCATGCCGGCATTTTTATATGAAAGCTGTTATTGCATTCGTTATATTATCTCTGTTCATTCTCTATTTTTTGTTTCAGCCCAGCGTGGAGAGAACCTTACATATAGGGATCAAGTACTGCAAAAAAAAGGCATATGAGGCCGCGCATTTAGTAGCGCTGGATGGTCGCTTAACGGAAGAGGTCAAAGAGGAAATCATTGGTCAGCTAGAGAAAGCTTATTTTCGACGTGATAAAATTGATTTAAAGGGTCCAGCTATTGCAGCTACTCGTGGGGAAATTATTGAAGTATCTTTACAGTACCTACAAGGTCCGCGCAAATTTTCAATCTGTTTGGTAGCGACGAGGAAAGAGATTACTACTACCCCATTACGATTATGAGCGAATATATTGAGGAACGGCCATGAAATGGGTAATGACGGTAATATTACTTACACCAATCTTGATATTATTTAGCGCTTGGAATCTATGAAGACAAAAGAAAACAAGCATCAAAAGATAGGACAGATTTGAAAAACGAAACCACTTATAAGTAAAGACAAGGATAAGGATAACCAGGATAAGCGGTATACTATCAGCTAGCCAATGAGATCGATCAGTGGGTGATAAGGCCATAAGACCAAAAATTAGGATGAAGATGAAGATCATTAATTTTAAAGGTTTATTTCGAGCAAAAGGAATGCTTGTACTTGTCCAATCCAGTCGTTCATTAGTCATGGGAATTTCACTCCTTACATTGGTGACAGTATGGTTCCCGGTTTTAAGAAAGTAAATACAAAACGCTGGCAAGTTATGAATCATCAAATCAAATTTTAATCACCGCAGCAAAAAAGAGTGAATAACGAAGACCGTGGGAGGTGCTAGATGCAAGAGAAGGTCATGTTGTGTTTTTTAAACGGGTAGCTGGGATAGTATTAACAGATTTATCCCAGACAACCCAATTGGAATAGAAGTCATTTAGAGGAGCCAGATGGTAAGTAAGTATAGATATGGTGGAGTAAAGACTTTAATTGCTTATTTGGATGAGGTTCCAGAAGCTCAAGCTCATTAAACGTACTTTTAATGCGGTTGCCTTTCAATCGAATGTACGGTTTTAATTTCTTTGATTTCTTCTTCATGCTAATCGCCAAGACCTCCTGAAGTTTATGATATTAGATTACTTTATGTTTAAGGATATTAGCTCGCTTGTGCATTCGCCAGTGACAGATAAGTTCAATGCCGGGAACATTGTGCTGGATAAGTAGGAAAACCATTTGAATATTGTAATACAACAAAAATCCTCGGCAAATATGGCTGAGGATAAGAGGGTAAATATAATCCTTTAGAGGGGTAAAGTGACAGTCAACAGTGAAAATAGTTGAAAATTCAACAGTTTCAATTCAACTCCGAGGTTATTAGCCTGATGGTTAAAAATGTATTTCATTAGCTGATTCGTTGAATATTGAATTACTATAGGACCCGTATTTAATGTACGGGACCTCTGAAACTAGATTGTCATTCTCTTAACGTTTGATGATAGCACAAATATAACATAACTTTTTTCTTCCTTTTATAAGCTTTAAGTTTTCACAATATGCACATTTCATAGGCACTCACCTCCTGAGTTATTATGTCCGATGGTCGTTAAGGAATATACAGGTAAGTTGAACATTGAAGATTACGGGAGTAGCAAGCATGTTACATTAATCTCAAAGCAGTTTGAAAAGGAAATTTGTAATTACATGAGGAGGATTAAAAAACCTGCCCATTG